>JALWZI010000202.1 GCA_027002755.1 Campylobacteraceae bacterium
AAGTAGTAGTGATCCTGCATTCTCTGCTCCGTTTTTTGGGATATTATACCCGGATAGAAGGAGAGAATGAGGAGTTAGGAATGAGGAATGAGGAATTTCGGGGCGTCGCGTTGCGACGCAGTTTATTGGAGGCGGGAATTTATTCCCGCAAATTCGTTGTGTCTGAATCCACATGTTTGCAATAATACCAATCCAATATGTTATGCTCCGGGAAAAACGGAGTGGACCATGTCACAGAAAGATCAGGAGAAATGGGATCGGAAATATCTGGAGAATCCTCGGCTTCGGGAAGCACGACCTCCCCTGCGGTGGCTGGAGGATCCCCGGCTCCCTGCGCCGGGTCTGGCCCTCGACCTGGCCTGCGGTACGGGACGCAACGCCGTCGCCCTGGCCCAAAACGGATGGAAAGTCGATGCCCTCGACCTCTCTCCCGTTGCACTGCAGATCCTTACCGAAGCGGCGGAAGCGGCCGGAGTCCGGGAATCGATCCGCACAGGACTGATCGACCTGGACAGCTACGAAGCCCCGTCGGAGCGCTATGACCTGATCCTCATCGCCAATTACCTGGACCGGGAGCTGATCCGTCGTATCGCTTCGGCTCTCAAAACAGGGGGAGTGCTGATCGTCGAAACCTATATGGAACACCCCGAAAACGAAAAGAAAGACTCCAATCCCGATTATCTCCTCCAGGCAGGTGAGCTTCCCCGACTGCCGGGAAGCAGCTTCGAAACACTGCTGTATGAAGAGTTCTGGAATGAGGGATACGAAATGTATCGAATGCGCAAAGCGGCGCTGATCGCCAGAAAGATAAGGGATTGAGCTTATTTGAAGTCTTACCGTAATTTTTTACTTATAAAACCTCAACCCGCACTTTGGCCACACCATCACGATCCAGACCTATCCGTCGCGCCGCTTCATCACTCAGGTCGATTACCCGGCCTCTGACGAAGGGACCGCGGTCATTGATCCTTACGACGACGCTTTTGCCGGTAGAGAGCAGCGTAACACGTACCCGGGTGCCGAAAGGGAGACTCTTGTGAGCGGCGGTGAGCTTGCGGTTGCGAAAGATCTCTCCACTGGCAGTACGCCGGCCGTCCCACTCCGGTCCGTAATGGGAAGCCAGACCGACAAAGTGTCGCCCGTTCCCGGGTTGCGGATCTGTCCCGCAGGCGCCAAGCAACAGTGTAAGTGACAGAATTGCGAAAAGAGAAAAAAGAGAAACAGGTTTCATGAGTGAATGATAGCGGGTTGAAGTTACCCGCCGGGGAAGTTTTTACTGCTCGTCGGAGAGAATATCCTCGTGACGTTCGGGCTGGCGCTCCCCTCCGATGATGAAGCGAAGGGCGTTGAGGCGGATGAAGCCTTCGGCGTCTTTCTGATTGTAGACCTCATCCTCTTCGAAGGTGCTGTGCGCAGGGGAGTAGAGTGATTTGGGAGACTGGCGGCCCACGACGATCACGTTACCCTTGTAGAGTTTGAGACGTACTTCACCCTCGACGAAACGCTGGGTGCGGTCGATGGCGGCCTGGAGCATTTGGCGCTCGGGGGACCACCAGTAACCGTTGTAGATCAGGCTGGCGTAGCGGGGCATCAGCTCGTCTTTGAGATGGGCCTCCTCCCGGTCCAGGGTGATCGACTCGATGGCCCGGTGGGCTTTGAGCATGATAGTACCGCCCGGAGTTTCGTAGCAGCCGCGGGCTTTCATGCCCACATAGCGGTTCTCCACGATGTCGATCCGGCCGATGCCGTGCTTGTTGCCGTAGTCGTTGAGGGTCTTGAGGAGGGTCGCCGGAGACATCTCCACGCCGTTGATGGAGACGGGATCGCCCTTTTTGTAGCCGATGGTGATGTACTCGGGCTCATCGGGGGCCTCTTCGGGAGAGTTGGTCCAGAGCCACATATCCTCCTCGGGCTCGGCGGCGGGGTCTTCCAGGATCTGGCCCTCGTAGGATATATGCAGTAGGTTGGCGTCCATGCTGTAGGGGGATTTTTTGCCCTTCTTCTCGATCTCGATGCCGTGCTCCTCGGCATAGGCCAGAAGCTTCTCCCGGCTGTTGAGATCCCATTCCCGCCAGGGGGCGATGACGGCGATCTCGGGATCGAGGCTCAGATAGCCCAGCTCGAAACGTACCTGGTCGTTCCCTTTGCCCGTGGCGCCGTGGGCGACGGCATCGGCCCCGGTCTCGTGGGCGATCTCGATCTGCTTCTTGGCGATCAGCGGCCGGGCGATGGAGGTGCCGAGCAGATACTCCCCTTCGTAGATGGCGTTGGCCCGGAACATGGGGAAGACGAAATCCCGCACGAACTCTTCTCTGAGGTCCAGGATGTAGATGTTTTCGGGTTTGATCCCCAGCTTCAGCGCCTTCTGGCGGGCAGGCTCCACCTCTTCGCCCTGCCCCAGGTCCGCGGTGAAGGTCACCACCTCACAACCGTACTCATCCTGCAGCCATTTGAGGATAATACTGGTATCCAGTCCGCCGGAATAGGCCAGAACCGCCTTTTTGATCGTACGTTTCGCCATAATAATCCTTGAATAGATTAATTTTGAAAGGGATTTTATCACAACTGGGTTTAGAGGGCGTGCCACAGTGGTATAATCGGGAAAATCTTCACACAACGGAGCTTCGGATGAAACTGGGAGTCAATATCGATCATATCGCCGTTTTGCGCGAGGCCCGCCGCATCAACGACCCCGATCCCCTACAGGCCCTTGGGATCTGTGCCCGAGCCGGCGCCGATCAGATCACTATCCATCTGCGCGAAGACCGCCGCCATATCCACGACGAGGACGCCGCCGCCATCATCCGCCACTCTCCTCTACCGGTGAACCTGGAGTGTGCCCAGGCCTCCGAGATCATCGACTTCGTCTGTGAGCATCGTCCCCTTCGGGCCACCCTGGTGCCGGAGAAGCGGGAAGAGGTCACCACCGAAGGGGGACTCGACGTCACCGGCGACCCGACTGTATTGAAAGAGGTGATCCGCCGGCTGCATGACGCGGAAGTGGAGGTTTCTCTTTTCATCGATCCCCATCCCGATACCGTCCTGGCCGCCAAAGAGCTGGGGGCCGACTGGATCGAGTTCCATACCGGGCGCTACGCCAATCTCTGGGCCATGCTCTACTCCAATCTCCCCCGCACCCGTCACGCCGTCGAGAGCCTGAAGCTCCCCCGCCGGGATCTGAAAAAGATGCTCGATGACGAGCTGAGCACCCTCGCCGATCTGGCCGAACACGCCAAAGGCATCCACCTCCGCGTCGCCGCCGGCCACGGACTCAACTACCAAAATGTCGCCCCCGTCGCCAAAATCCGCCAGATAGAAGAACTAAACATCGGCCAAAGCATCGTCGCACGCTCCGTCTTTGTCGGGCTTGAAACAGCGGTCAGAGAGATGAAAGAACTGCTGCAATGAGTCATTTGGAACAAGTCGGCAGTCATGGCGCCTTTGGCACAGTCGCAAGTCGCAAGTCGCAAGTCGCAAGAAGTGTCGCTTTCGGCGACGTTATTGGTCATTGGTTATTGGTTATTGGGGGCAGGGCTGAAGCCCTGCATTGTGCGGGACTGAAGTCCCACCTCCAAAAAATCGCGTTGCAAAGCAACGCCCCTAAGCCATTCACCATTCACCATTCACCCTTCACCCTTTCGTGGGATGGCAATCCCACGCTACGAAATTGGTTACTAGTTTCCAATCTTCGGTTCCTCATTCCTCATTCATCATTCCTCATTCAAAAACTCCTCACTCCTCACTCCTCACTCTTCATTCATAAAAAACGGAGTTTTTCATGAAACAGGTTGCCATCTCTATCGGCGATCTGGGAGGCATCGGGATCGAACTGGCCCTGCGCTGCCATAAAGCGGCCAAAACCCTCGTCGATCCGATCTATCTGATCGACCGGGAGATGCTGGAGCAGGCGGCCGGGCTGCTTCATCTCGATATCCCTGAAGGTTTTACCATCCAATCTCCGGGAGCAGAATCCTTCGTGATTCAACCCGGCACGGTGGATGCAGCAGCGGGAGCCTACAGCTTCGCCTCCTTCAAAGCCGCCGTGGAGCTTTGCAGTCAGGAGGACGCCGAGGCGGTCTGTACCCTGCCGATCCACAAAAAAGCCTGGGAACTGGCCGGCATCCCCTACAAAGGCCACACCGACGCCCTGCGGGACTTCTTTGACCGGGAAGCGATCATGATGCTGGGCTGTCCGCAGATGTATGTGGGTCTCTATACCGAGCATATCCCTCTACACGACGTTCCAGATGCACTCAACCTGGAGAAGCTGACCCGTTTTCTCCTGGACTTCCAACGGGAGACCGGCGCCGAGGAGATCGCCGTCCTCGGCCTCAACCCCCACGCCGGCGACCACGGCGTCCTCGGCGATGAAGAGACCATCATCGAGCAGGCCATCACCCAAGCCAACCAATCAATCCAAAGTTCATCTTCCATCTTCCATCTTCCATCTTCCATCTTCACCGGTCCTCTCGTTCCCGACACCGCCTTCACCCCTG
>JALWZI010000203.1 GCA_027002755.1 Campylobacteraceae bacterium
CCGAGATATGGTCTCTTTCATGAGAAATCAGGACAAATCTGTCTTTTATGTAACGAAATTATACATATAGTTGCTTAGAGGGAATGAAACAGATACTTTTTGAAACATCTATCAGGAGGTGACCGGGAAAGCTTTCCCAATCTCGCCAAACATGACAAATTTACTCATAATTTCCCTGTTTTTTATGTTTCCTTTAAGATTGCGTTGGTATAACTGCATAAACCCGAGAAGAAGACGAGGACCGACTATGAGAGAAACATGGCTCAAGGCACGGGAGAACGACCCCGTCCGAACCCAGATGTACTACGCCCGGCAGGGCATAGTTACCGAAGAGATGAAGGCCATCGCCGCCAAGGAACGGATCGACCCGGAATTCCTGCGCAGTGAAGTGGCCCGCGGCCGTTGCATCATCCCCGCCAACGTCAACCACAAACACCTCGATCCCATGGCGATCGGGATGGCGGTCAGCTGCAAGATCAACGCCAATATCGGCTCATCGGCCCTGGCCAGCGATATCGCCGGAGAGATCGAAAAGGTCGACGTCTGCCTCAAATACGGCGCCGACACCATCATGGATCTTTCCACCGGCGGGGACCTGGATACTATCCGCGAAGCGGTGATCGCCCACTCCACGGTTCCCATCGGCACGGTCCCCATCTATCAGATCCTCCACGACATCAACGATAAGGTCGAGGACCTCACCATCGATATCATGCTCAAGACCCTGGAGAAGCAGGCGCAGCAGGGAGTGAGCTACTTCACGATCCATGCCGGCTTCCTCCTGCGCTTCATGCCCCACGTGGCCAAACGCAAGATGGGGATCGTCAGCCGGGGCGGCTCCCTGATGGCAGCCTGGATGATGCACCACCATCGGGAGAATCCCTTCTACGAAGCCTTCGACGAAATCCTGGACATCTGCCGCCGCTATGATGTCTCCCTCTCTCTTGGGGATTCCCTGCGCCCCGGCTGTCTGTATGACGCCAGTGACGAGGCGCAATTGAGCGAGCTCAAGGTCCTGGGAGAGCTGACCCTCAAGGCCTGGGAAAAGGATGTGCAGGTGATGATCGAAGGGCCCGGCCATGTGCCCCTGAACCAGATCGAGCGCAACATGAAGCTGGAGCGGGAGTATTGCCACGAGGCTCCCTTCTACATCCTGGGACCGCTGGTGACCGACATCGCCGCCGGCTACGACCACATCAGCTCCGCCATCGGGGCGGCGGTGGGCGGTTGGCACGGAGCCAGCATGCTCTGCTACGTCACCCCCAAAGAGCACCTGGGCCTCCCCAACGCCGCCGATGTGCGTGAGGGGATCATCGCCTACAAGATCGCGGCGCACGCCGCCGATATCGCCCGCGGCCGCCCGGGAGCGAGGGACGTGGACGACGCCATGAGCGACGCCCGCTACGGCTTCGACTGGAACAAACAGTTTGAGCTGGCCCTCGACCCCGACCGGGCCCGGGAGTACCACGACGAGACCCTGCCCCAGGATGTCTTCAAAGAGGCGGAGTTCTGCTCGATGTGCGGACCGAAGTTCTGCTCCTACAAGATCACGCAGAGTATCGTCGAGGAGCATGGGGAGACGATGAAGGATGAGAAACTAGTAACTAGTAACGAGTAACTAGCAACTAGTAATTATGGGGCGTCGCTTTGCGACGCATTTTTAATCGTCGCCGAAGGCGACACCAAAATATCTAACGACAAACGACAAAAGGGGCGAAGCCCCGTTCTAAAGACTAAAAAAAGGAGTTTGAATGACAGAAGAAAAAGTATTGGATGCATTGAGAAACGTGATCTATCCCGGGTTTACCAAAGATATCGTCAGTTTCAATTTCGTCAAGGGGATCGAGATCGACGACAACGACCGGGTCAAGGTGACTGTGGAGATCACATCCAGCGCCGACGAGGTAAAGATGCAGCTGATCAAGGATATCGAGACCGAACTGGCCAAGGCGGGAGCCGAGGATGTCTATGTGGATATCATCGCCCCCAAGAAGCCGGTGGAGCGGAGCAACTCCATGAGCGGGAAGAACATCGCTCCCCAGGTCAAGAACTTCCTGATGATCAGCTCCGGTAAGGGAGGCGTCGGGAAATCCACCACCGCCGTCAACCTGGCTATCGCTATGGCAATGCAAGGCAAAAAAGTCGGACTCCTCGATGCCGATATCTACGGTCCCAACGTACCCCGCATGATGGGAATCGAAGAGGTCAAGCCCGAAGTGGTGGGCAACAAGGTCAAGCCCATCGAAGCCTACGGGATCGAAGTGATGAGTATGGGCAGCCTCATGGAGCCCGGCCAGTCGCTGATCTGGCGGGGAGCGATGATCATGAAGGCGATCGAGCAGTTCCTGCGGGACATCCTCTGGAGCGATCTGGATGTACTGGTGATCGACATGCCCCCCGGAACCGGTGACGCTCAGCTGACCCTGGCCCAGAGTGTCCCTGTCACCGCCGGAGTCACCGTTACCACGCCCCAGGAAGTCAGCCTGGATGACAGCCGCCGGAGCCTGGATATGTTTCAGAAACTGCACATCCCCATCGCCGGGGTCATCGAGAACATGAGCGGCTTCATCTGCCCCGGTGACGGCAAGGAGTACGACATCTTCGGCATGGGGACCTCCGAACCGGTGGCCAAAGAGTACGGCACCGAACTCCTGGCCCGCATCCCCATCGAGCCCCAGGTCCGCATCGGCGGAGACACCGGCAAGCCGGTGACCTACAATCAGCCCGAGAGCGAAACCGCCAAGCGTTTCCAGGAAGCGGCGAGCAAAGTGATCGCCTTCATGGAGAAGGTCAACGAAGAGGGCGGCGCCGACAACGCCGCCATCCAGCCCACGACCCCTCCCGGTGTCAGCGCCTGCAGCATGAAGTAAATCCCGGTTTTTCCGGGAGATACGGCAGGTTTTCAAGTTTTTTTCAGCTTCCTTCGCTAATATTCTAATCCACTTTCAGTCGGGGTGTGGCGCAGTCTGGCTAGCGCGCTACCTTGGGGTGGTAGAGGTCGCAGGTTCGAGTCCTGTCACTCCGACCATTTCTTTCGAATTTTTCTATCTCAGATCCAATCCTCATTTATTGACATCCATAGGTATATTTTTCGGATGCTTCGCTTCGAAACATGCGTTATCAGTCTGTAATTTGAATGTCAAAATATAAAAAAAACAAATTTAACTAGATTTATTAAACAAAATCATATATATTTATTGTTAAGATGCATCATCTTTATTTATGAAAGTGAGGCTCTGATGAATTTCTTCAAAACACTTTTTGCTCTGATCGGTATCGTGGTAACGGCATTGGTAATCTATCTCTGGTTTGCCCTGGATCTGGGGACCCGCATCGATCAGGTCAAGCAGCTCGATCCCAAAGCCAAGGATGTCTATACCCATATGATGACGACCCTGCTAGAGACCGGGGATATCGGCAAAGCGACCGTGCGTAAGGTCAAGGTGGAGAAGGGGATCAGTCCCGACGAGGTGGTGGATGCTCTCAACAGTGTGGCGACCGAGATGGGGATCAAACCGGTAGGAGACCTGCCGCTCTCCAAAGAGGTGGCACTCCGCACCGGCAAGCCCCAGCCCTATACGCGGGTACTCAGCTACTGTAACCCCGCCATCGCCATCAAGATGGTCAAATGGTCCATGGCCTATGGCGCCTACCTGCCCTGTCGGATCACCCTGATGCAGGACAAGAACGGCGACTACTGGCTCTACACCCTGGATCTGGACATGATGATCCATGGAGGGCGCCCGTTGCCTCCCGAGATGCTCAAGTACGGTAATCAGGTCAAGAAGACGATCTATACCATGATGGACAAAGCCGCCAAAGGGGACTTCTGACCCTTCGGATCCCGGCTCCTCTTCTCCGTGTCGATCGCTCCGTTTGCCTTTTGTCCCATACAGCCATTTTCCCACTCTGCTTCAATTGAATGCTACAATACTTCCAGCCATCATAGAACCTATATCGGGTCAGGGAGTATGTCATGCACGAACACCTTATGATACTTGGGATCGCAGTGGTGATCCTGGGGTACGGCTATTTTTCCAGGCTGCTTAGCCGATGGAATATTTCGGGTCCTATGGTCTTTACGGCAGTGGGGGTTCTGCTTTCGCCGCTCGTCCTGGGTAGCGAACCTGTCCAGCCCGATGCCGAAGCGGTCCAGATCGTTGCCGAGATCGCTCTGATCGTCGTGCTTTTCAGTGATGCATCATCGATCAACCTGAATCATCTGAAGCCCAATTGGCGTCTGCCCAGTCGGCTGCTTTTTGTTGCCATGCCTATCAGTATCGTGTTGACCTACTTCACTGCCAAGTTCTTCTTTCCCGGGGAACACTCGGCACTCTATCTGTTCCTGCTGGCCCTGATCCTGGCTCCTACCGATGCTGCATTGGGAAAGGCCGTCGTCAGCGACAAACGCATCCCGGAGATCGTGCGCAATACCATCAACGTCGAAAGCGGCC
>JALWZI010000204.1 GCA_027002755.1 Campylobacteraceae bacterium
CGGGCTGTGCCGTCGCCGCCAAATCCCTCTCACCCGAGATGGAGGTGATCGGTATCGCTTCCGCCGGAGCTCCGGCCATGAAACTCTCCTACGACGCGAAAAAGCCCATCGACACCACCTCTGTGCGAACCATTGCCGACGGAATCGCCGTGCGGGATACCTCCCCCGTGACCCTGGAGTATATTCTGAAATATGTGGACCAGATGAACCTGGTGGGCGAAGACGAGATCGCCAGTGCGATCCTTTTTCTCCTGGAACGCCAGAAACTCACCGTCGAGGGGGCCGGAGCCGTGGGGGTGGCGGCAGTCCTGCACAAGCATCTCGATCTGCCAAAAGGCAGCCGGGTAGGGATTGTCCTCAGCGGCGGGAACATCGATGTGACGATGCTCTCTCTGATCATCGAGAAGGGTCTGGTCAAATCCTACCGCAAGATGAAGCTGGTGGTGACCCTGATCGACAAACCCGGAGCGCTGGAACACTTCGCCGGATTGATGCGTCAGGTTCAGGCCAACATCGTCCAGATCGGCTACGACCGCACCTCCACCGATCTGGAGTTCGGCGACGCTCACGTCAGTGTGGCTCTGGAGACCAAAGGGGAGGAGCATCAGGAGACAATCCGCCAGGCGCTGCGGGAGCACGGATTCCCCTTTAGAGAAGAACATTAGCGCATCGCTATGCGACGCGGATTGAGGATGGAGAATTGAGGATGGAGAATGAGGGTTATAAAGTGCATAAAAAAAACTCCTCACTCCTCACTCCTCACTCCTCACTCCTCATTCGCCATCGGTATCGATCTCGGATCCAATACCCTCCGTGTCGTCAAACGGAACTGTGAAAGCGGTGAGTTCGTCGCCGAATATGAGAAGATCGTCCGGACGGCGGATGGGCTGCAGAGAAGTAGTCGCATCAGCGATGCGGCGGTGGATCGGATCGTTCAGGCCCTGAAGGAGGCGGGGGAGCGCATCGGTTTCGAAGGGGGTGTATTGCGTGCCGTGACCACCGAAGCGATGCGACGGGCTTCCAATCGGAACGCGGTGTTGAAACGGATCGAAGAGGAGACGGGGGTCGCCTTCGAGCTGATCGACGGAGAGGAGGAGGCCGCTCTGACGCTGCTGGCGGTGGGGCGGCGACTGGAGTCGCTCTCGGAGATGAACGATTCTTTCGTCCTGGTCGATATCGGCGGGGGATCGACGGAGCTGATCTTCCGTTATCCCGATGAGACGATCAGCCGAAGCTTTTCGCTGGGGATCGTCACTCTCTCCCAGGAAGCGGGAAGCTGGGAAAAAGTCGGAGAGCTTCTGCCGCAAAAACTGCCGCCGCTTCGGGACTTTGTGGAGGCGGTCTATGGAAAGCATGGCAGGATACAATCCTTCGTCGCTACGGCGGGAACGCCCACGACGGTAGCGGCCCTGAAACTGGGAATGGACTACCGTACCTACGATGCGAAACGTGTCAATGGCACGCGACTGAAACGAAACGAGTTAGTGATCTACCTGCAGAAACTGCTGGCGATGGACAAAGCGGAGAGGGAAAAAGCCGTGGGGGTCGGACGCGACGATCTCATCGCCGCGGGAATTCTGATCTTCGAAGCCCTCTTCGATCTGCTGGGGTTCGAGGAGTGTATCGTCATCGACGACGGATTGAGGGAAGGGGTGGCGATATCGCTTTGCGAAATGAGGAGTTAGGAATGAGGAATGAGGAATTTTGGTTGGCGTTGCTGCGCAACGCCCCCTCAACTATCGACTAGAGACTAACGACTAGCGACTAATCCCCCTTTTTATACTCGATCAGCTTCGTATCGTTCTCGGAAAGTCCCTGCTGCAGGAGCTTCGTCAGCTCCACTTTGACCTCGGTATCGGTGCCGCTTGAGGCGATGATCTCCAGGATCTTGTCGATCCGTTCGTGCTGCTGGCGGCTCTCCAGGAGCCTCGCTTCATGGCGGCGTTCTTCTTCACGATGCTTCGCTTCGACCTGTTTCCGGTAACGATAGAAAAGAAACCAGAAGATCAGCAGCAGGATCAATACCCCTACGGCGATCCAGAGTCGCCGTTCCTTCAGTTGCGTATTCAGCATGGCGATCTTTTCACCGTACCGGCTTTTGAGGCGCTCGATCTGTTGGCGGCTTTGGGTCTCCATCCGGACGACTGCCTGCTGCGCGGCGCTTTTTTCCCGGGCCGCTGCCGCCTCCAGTTCTCTGATCCGTTGCTCTTTCGACGCGACCAGCGCGGCATATTTGCGCTTCTCCTCCGCTAGTTTCAGTGCACTTTGGGCTTCGATCTCCCGGGTACGTTTGCGCAGCTCTTCTACACTGCGGGCCTTCTCCAGCTCCAGGTGCTTGAGGGCCTTTGCCTTCTCCGCCTCGATGGCCGCCATTTTCTCTTGATGAGCCATCTCCATCTCTTTGAGGGTTCGGACGGGATTTTTCGGATAGCTGTAACGGTTGCCGAGAGTGGCGGATCCGGGGAGTGAACTTTTCATCAGACGGGGAGTGCTCCGGGGGGATTCCCGATCCTCTCCACATCCGGTCGTCATCCACAACGACAATATGAACAGAAGTACCGTTTTCAGGAGTTTCTCTCTCATCTTTCACCCGTTTTACTCACGTTGGGAAGCATTGTAACACTAATTACCTTATCCCGCTTTTTTGATATAATCGGCGGAATCTATAAACCCAGCGGAGTTGTACCTATGAAGATGAGCGGAGCTCAGATGGTTTGTGAGGCGATCATCGCCGAAGGGGTCAAGACGGTCTTCGGCTACCCCGGCGGCGCCATCATGAACGTCTACGACGAGATCTACAAACAGAACGCCTTTCGGCATATCCTCACCCGTCACGAACAGGCGGCTGTCCATGCCGCCGACGGCTACGCCCGGGCGACCGGTGAGGTTGGGGTGGCGATGGTCACTAGCGGGCCGGGCTTCACCAATGCCGTCACAGGATTGGCGACGGCATATATGGATTCGGTCCCCCTGGTGGTCATCAGCGGACAGGTCCCGCTCTCCCTCATCGGAACCGACGGTTTCCAGGAAGTGGATGCGGTGGGGATCTCCCGCCCCTGTACCAAACACAACTATCTGGTCCGCTCCATTGAGGATCTGCCGCGGATCCTCAAAGAGGCTTTTTACATCGCCCGAAGCGGACGGCCCGGTCCCGTGCTGGTGGATATCCCCAAAGACATCACCGGGGAGCTGGGGGAGTTCGTCTATCCCGAGAGTGTGGACCTGCCCACCTACAAACCCCGTTACAAAGGGAACGATCGGCAGGTCAAAAAGGCAGTGGAGGCGATCCTGACCGCCAAGAAGCCGCTGCTCTATGTCGGAGGTGGTACGGTCCTGAGCAACGCTTATAAGGAGGTTCGGGCCTTTGCCGAGCTGACACAGATCCCGGCGGTCGAGACTCTGATGGCCCGCGGGGTCATGGGGGCGAAGAACCCGCTGCTCATCGGGATGCTGGGGATGCACGGCAGCTACGCCGCCAACATGGCCATGAGCGAGACCGACCTGATCATCTCCCTGGGGGCCCGCTTCGACGACCGGGTGACCGGGAAGCTCTCGGAGTTTGCCCGCTATGCCGATATTATCCATATCGACATCGATCCGGCCAACATCGGCAAACTGGTGGATGTGGACTATCCTATCGTCGGGGATGTCAAAACGGTGGTGGAAAAGATGCACTCCATGATCCGGGAGAAGGTCGATCCGGACCGCTATCAGGTCTGGCGGGACATTCTGGCACGCTACGACGAGCTCCATCCGCTGATGTACCATGACAGTGACGAGGTGATCAAGCCCCAGTGGGTCATCGAGCGGATCGGCCAGCTGGTCGGCGAAGAGGCGATCATCACCTCCGACGTGGGACAGCATCAGATGTGGGCGGCCCAGTTCTACCCCTTCGACCGTCCCCGACAGTGGATCAACTCCGGCGGGTTGGGGACCATGGGATTCGGCTTTCCGGCGGCTCTGGGGGCCAAGATGGGCCATCCCGAAAAAACGGTCATCAACATTACCGGTGACGGATCGATCCTGATGAACGTCCAGGAGCTGGTAACAGCGGCCGAGAATAGGATCCCGGTCATCAATGTGATCCTCAACAACCATTTCCTGGGGATGGTGCGTCAGTGGCAGACCTTCTTCTACGACAAACGCTACAGCGAGACCGACCTGAGCTATCAGCCCGACTGGAAGATGCTGGCGGAGGCCTGCGGCGGTGCCGGCTACGACGTGACGACCAAAGCGGAGTTCGACCAGGCGCTCAAGTCGGCGATCGAAGGGGGCAAGGTGACCTTCATCAATGTCGCCGTGGACCGTTTCGAGAACGTCCTGCCGATGGTGCCTGCCGGCGGAGCGCTCTATAACATGTTGCTGGAACACAAGGATCAATGAGATGGATAAAGTAAGACGCGTCATTTCGGTCATCGTCGCCAACGAAGCCCAGGTCCTGGCCCG
>JALWZI010000205.1 GCA_027002755.1 Campylobacteraceae bacterium
GCAGAGGCCAGGAGAATCGCCGCGACGAGACTCAGAATGAACTGGCCGCTTGCCCGTTTTTGAAAAGCGGGAGGCCGGGGATTCTGGGTGAAGTTGACCATCCCTTCCGGCTCTTCCAGGTACTGCTGCGCCACCCGGACCATCAACGGATGGTATTGGTCGACGTACCACTCGTCGCTCTTGATCTTGAAATCGAACATCAGTGAACCGGAGTAGAGCCCCAGGTAGTTCTGGGCATACTCGTCCACGCCGCTGATAGGCCCAAGTTCGCTGCCGATGAACATCTGATCGATCACATCGACATTGTAGGCGCGCTTGGTATAGATGACGATATCGTTGATGGTGATGAAGATCTCGTTGAAGAGCCGGGTCAGATTCTGCTGGAACTCCAGATGGGTCGTTTTGACCCCCTCTTTCTGGAAGATCCGGAAAAACTGCTTCTCATCGACGGTCTTGCCTGCGATCTCGCAATAGCGGTCATAGAGATGCTTCAGGGTGTACTGGATCGATTTACTGTAGAGGTACTCCCCGTCACGATAAAAGGTCAGCGTCGTATCGTAATGGGTGAAATAGAGAAAGCAGTGAACTTTCTTTCTCTCCAGGACATTGTTGTCGTAGAGCGGTTGATAGAGCAGCGGTGCCGGAACGATGAGATCGACATATTTGATCTCGTTGCGAAGCTCTTCGAAGACTTCGTCATAACGTCCCTTCTCCAGGACGAAAACCTGGAACTGCCGTCCTTCGCCATCACCTGTGATCTCCCGGTACTGGAAAAGGTACTCGGTCGCCGGATCAAGACCCAGTTCGTCATAGGCTTTGTCCTCCAGCGCGCCGGCGACATCCTCATCGGGGATGTTTCGGCTGATGCTGAGGGGAGCGATGATCAGATCTTTGTTGGCGACAAAGGATGTGTAGTAGTTCTGTCGTTTGAACTGCAGTTTGTCGACGGGCCGCAACTCATCGTTTCTATAGAGATAGGAACGATGGTTGTAGTTGTCGATCGTGACGATCGACTGGAACGTTTTTTCTTGTTTGCTTCCCTTCATACCCCTTCCTTCCATGACCTTCGAAACCAATTGTATATGTTATAATATTAAAATCAACTTATTTACTCTTCATTTATATTTTTTTCTTCAAGTTTGTTTCGGGAAAGGGGGTTAGAAGATATAGCCGATCTCTTCCAGGTTCTTTCTGTTCTTGCTCCAGCCTTTTCGTACAACGACATGCAGGTCCAGATAGATCTTTTTCCCGGCGAATGCCTCCATGAGCTTCCGGGCGTGGGCTCCCAGGCGGCGAACCGATTCGCCCCGGTTGCCGATGATCATCCGCTTCTGTGTCTCCTTTTCGGTAATGATCGTCGCGTAGACATGGTCGATATCCTCTCCCTCTTCGACCCGGTCGATCACCACGTCACTCTCATAGGGGATCTCCTCGCTGAGCTTTTCGAAGAGTGCTTCCCGGATCAGCTCCCGGTAGATGTCCCGGATGTTCTCTGTCGTGAGAATCTCCGGATCGTAGAGCCAGGGATGCTCGGGCAGATGTCTGACGATCTCGTCGAGGAGCTGCTCACGCCCCACGTTCTTCTTGACCGAATAGGGAATCAGCGCCAGGAAGCGGTCCTGATAGCGGCTGTATTCGGCGATTTTGGCCAGGATCTTTTCGTTGCTCACCTGATCGATCTTGCTCAGGACGACGATATGGGGGGTTCCTTTCTTCTCTATCCGCTTGAGAAAACGCTCATACTCCTCCAGAGAATCGGTCACCGGAGCGATGAAGAGGATCAGATCGGCATCACCGATGGCTTTGAGGGCCTCTTCGAGCATGAACTGGTTGAGGAGCTTCTCCTTCTCGTGCAGCCCCGGGGTATCCACGAAAATGATCTGGGCATTGTCGTGCATGACGATGATATTCATCCGCTTGCGGGTCGCCTGGGCCTTTTTGGAGACCATGGCCAGCTTCTCGCCCACCAGATGGTTCAGCAGCGTACTTTTTCCGGCGTTGGGACGCCCGACCACAGCAACAAAACCGGAACGCATGGGCTGGGAACTCATACGGAGATCTCTTTGAGGTCGGCGATGGAAAGGAAGGCGCGGTAGATGGAAGCGACCAGGTGCTGACGGTTCCGCCGCAGATCCTTCTCCTCGGCATTGACCAGGACCGCATCGAAGAAGGCATCGAGTGTGGGCTTCAGGGCAAAGAGCGCCTCGAGCTCCTGGCGGTAATCGGCATACTCCCGTTTTTGTGTCTCCTGGAAAGCTTCCCAGAGTTTCTGCTCCTCCTCGGATCGGAAAAGAGCCGGGTCGACATTCAGATCTCCGGAGAGATCCACTTCCGCGGAGATATTGGCGACCCGCTTGAAAGTGGTGAAGAGCTCCCGCGATTCCCGGCGCTCCAGGATCTCGGTGAGGGCTTCGACCTTTTTGGCCAGCTCGTTGATATCCCGCTCTCCCGTCGCCAGGACGGCGGTGATGACGGAGGGGTTGGCCCGGAGAGATTTGTAGACCCGTTCCAGAATGAACTCTTCCAGACGTTCCCTCTCGAAAGGGGCGTACTGGTCGGCCAGCAGATCGAGGATCGCGGGAATGTCGAAACTCAGATCGTAACGGGTCACGATGCGGATGATCCCGTTGACCGCCCGGCGCAGAGCGAAAGGGTCCCGCGAACCTGTGGGGATCTGCCCGACGCTGAAGAGCCCCAGCAGGGTATCGAGTTTGATCGCCATGGCCAGAATGGAAGAGAAGATGGTACTGGGAAGCTCCGCCCCCTCCCCCTCGGGACGGTACTGCTCTTTGATCGCGGTGCAGACCAGGGGATCCTCTCCCAGGGCCTTGGCGTAGTAGTAGCCCATCAGCCCCTGCAGCTCCGTAAATTCGTAGACCATCTCCGTCAGCAGATCCGCCTTGGCCAGGGTGACGGCCCGGTCCATCAGCCCCTCGATCTCCAGCGCGCTGCGTCCCGTCTCGTGCTCCAGCTCGTCCATGTAGATCCCGGCCAGACGCAGAGCGATGTTGCGTTCCCGGTCCACCTTGTCCCGCAGGGTCCCCAGGCCGTCGATGAACTGGATCTTTTCCAGGCCGTCGATGGTCAGCCCCCGCTTCAGATCGTTGCGGTAGAAGAAGAGCGCATCCTCCAGCCGGGGACGCAGGACCCGCTCGTTGCCGGCGATCACCTGGCTGTAATCATCGGTGACGGCGTTGCTGACGACGACGAAACGGTTGGAGAGATTCCCCGCCGCATCGAAGACCGGGAAATAGCGCTGATGTTCCTTCATGGAGGTGATGATCACCTCCGGAGGCAGCTCCAGGAACTTCTCGTCGAAGCTTCCCATCAGGGCCTTGGGGTATTCGGTGATGGCCACGACTTCATTCAACAACGCTTTGTCCTCTTCGATCCGCAGGTCGCTCTCCGCTTCGATGGCGGCAAAGTCTTCGCGAATCATCTCCCGGCGCCGGGCAGGATCCAGGATCACTCTGCCCGCCTCCAGGATGCTCGTATAACTTTCGATATCGGGGACCTCCACCGGATCGAAACTCACCATACGGTGCAGATAGGTCCGTTTGTCGGAGGCGACTCCGAAGAGTTCGGCGGGGACGCTGCGATCGCCCAGGCGGACCTGGAGCCATCGGACGGGGCGGATAAACTCGTCATGCCGGTCACCCCAGCGCATCATCTTGCCGAAGTTCATGGAGGCGATCCATTCACGGATCATCTCCGGCAGCAGCTCTTCTGTGGAGCGTCCCGGAACCTCCCGGCGATAGTAGAGCACCTCCCGCTCTCCCTTTTTCAGGCGCTGAAGCTCCTCGAAAGCCACACCGCACTTGCGGGCGAACCCTTCTCCGGCCGGCGTGGGTTTGCCGTCACGGAGCGCGATCTCCACCAGCGGCCCAACCATCTCCTCCACCCGGTCGGCCTGGCGCTCGGGGATGGCCGGGTGCTGCAGGACGAGTCGTCGGGGGGTATAGAGAAAGCCGAAGTCGCTTTCGAGCTGTCGCTCGGCGAGGATCTCCCTCCAGGATTTTTCGATACGGTCCAGAATCTTGAGCAGAGGAATCGCCGGCAGCTCCTCCACACCGATTTCGATCAAGAGCGGTTGCGTCGTCACGTTTTCGATCCTTGTAATCCCGGCAAAACAGGTGCCGGAAGAGTTATGGCTATGATTTTATCGAAAAAGGGGTGAAAGGAAGGTGGATCAGCGTTTGAGCAGGTCGGTAACGCTTTGACGGGGGTCCTTGCCCTCGTAGAGCATGGCATAGACCTCGGCGGCGATGGGGAGGTAGAGCCCCTCCTTTTGGGCGATGCGGTGGAGCGCCTCAGCCGTCGGAACCCCTTCGGCTACTTCGCCCAACTCTTCCAGAATCCGTTCCCGATCTTTTCCCACCGCCAACCCCAGGCCGACCCGGTAGTTACGGGACAGCCGGCTGCTGGCGGTGAGAAAGAGATCCCCGGCTCCGCCCAGGGAGAGGAAGGTCTCGGCCCTTGCTCCGTAATGCGTCCCGAATCGTCCCATCTCCACCAATCCCCGGGAGATCATCGCCGCCCGGGCGTTGTTGCCCAGTTCCAGTCCGTCGCAGATCCCTCCGGCGATGGCGATGACGTTTTTGTAGGCTCCTCCCACTTCGGCTCCGGCGATATCGTCATCGACATAGCCTTTGATGAAATCGGGCAGCGCTTCGGCATAATGCTCCGCCAGCTGACGGTTGAGAGAGCTGACCACCAGGGCGGTAGGAAGGGAACGCATCACTTCGGCGGCGAAAGAGGGGCCGGAAAGAAAGGCGAGCCGATCCGGAGGGAGAAACTCTTCGAAGACTTCGTTGAGCAGGGCCCCTGTGGCGATCTCGATCCCTTTGGCGGCCACCAGGACCTTCTGCCCCCGGTCGACGAAGTGCTCCTCCATCCAGCGGCGGACGAACTGGGCCGGAATGACCATCACCAGGTATTCCCGTCCCATCGCCTCCTCCACCGGGACGAAGTTCGGGATCTCATGCCGGTGTCTCGAGGTGATCACCACATCGTTCTTCTGTCCGAAGGCGTGGTGGAGCGCCTGTCCCCACCTCCCCGCACCGATGATCGCCATCTTCATTCCATCACCTCCCTGGGGTGTCGTATCGCCTCTTCGAAACGGTCCAGATCCTCGTCGTGCCCGATGCAGACGATGATGTCACCGCTGTCGAGCTTGTGCTCCAGTCCGGTGGTAACGAAGATGAAACTGTTCCCCAGTTCCACATCGATCATCCCGATGAAGATCACGCCGTAACGCCGGAAATCGATCTCGTCGAGGGAACGCTCATGGAGGAACGACCCTTCGGGGATCCGGATCTCCCGGAAGCTGTATTCGTGATTGCTGTCCAGGAACCCCTCCATAAACCGGGTGGCGATGGGTTTGTTGAGGATGTTGTGGATCCGGTTGGCACTGACGGCATAGAGGTCGATCACCTGGCTCGCCCCGGCCATTTTGAGCTTGCGGGTGGCGTGGATCGAATCGGAAAGTGCCAGGATCCTGTTCTCCGGGAAGAGCGCTTTGAGGGAGAGGACCAGAAAGACATTGAGATGATCGTCATCCATGACACAGACCAGTTGATCCTCCGGATCCACGGGCAGCGTCTCCAGGGCGCTGTCGTCGGTCACATCCATGAGCAGAGAGCGCTTGAAGCCCCCCTTCAGCGAAGCCTGATAACGGGACTCTCCCGACTCCACCAGGATCACTTCGGCCCCATGCTCCACCAGGGTATCGGCGATACTCCGTCCGAACTTCCCGTACCCGAATAGAATGATGCGGTTGCGGCTCATCTCAGACACTTCCTTTCATCGAGGCAGCTGTTCTCCCGGAAATAGGCGATATTGGCCTTGTGCCCCATGACCAGCAGAACGTCCCCGGTCTCCACGACCACCTCATCCTCGGGATTGAAGAGGAACTCCTTCGTTTCGGCTTTCTGGATCCCGATGAGCACGAGCTTGTAGGCCCGGAAATCGATGGCCCCCACCCTCTGCCCCGCCAGAGAGCTGTGTTCCAGCACCCGTACCTCATCCAGCAGGGCCACGTTCTGCCCGGTGAAAATGGCATGGATCGCCTTGTACATGATTGGTTTGAGGATCGCCGTCACCATCATGGTCCCCGCCACCTGATTGGGCAGCAGCACATGATCGGCTCCGGCCCGTTCGTACTTGCTGACGATCTTCGGGGTGCTGGCCCGGGCGATGACCCGGATCCTCGGATCGACACTTTTGGCGTTGAGAATGATATAGATATTCTCCACATCGTCATGGGACATACAGAGCACTGTCACCTGGGAACCCTTGATGTTGAAGCGGGCCAGGGTTTCATGGCGACTGGCGTCGTCCACGATGGCATCGTACCCGTCGTGGAGCGCCTCCTGGACCTTTTCGGGATCCTTTTCCAGTATGATGTAAGGATAGCGTTTCGCTTCGCTCTGCCGGAAGAACATCTTGGTCATCTGTCCGTAGCCGCAGATGATGAGAAACTCCTGCTTGCGGTTGATCTCCTCGACGATACGCTCCTCTTTGAGCTCGTTGAGCTTTTCGGAAAAGGCCGAGACGATCACCGAAGTGGCAAAGGAGATCATGGCGATCCCGAAGAGGATGATCACCATGGCGATCACCCGCCCCATGTCGGTCACCGGAGCGATATCCCCGTAGCCGACGGTGGTGATGGTCACCAGGGACCAGTAGACCGCGTCGAAGATATTGTGGATGGCCGGATTGCGCATATCCTCCAGGACATAGATGGCGATCGCCCCGGTGAGTGTGACGAAGATGAGCAGACCCAGCAGGGTCAGCAGTTCGAAACGTTTGGTCGCCAGGACCTCGACGAACTGATTGATACTCCGGGTGTAGCGCAGCAGCTTGAGAAAGCGGAAAAGGACGAAGATCCTCAGGACCCGAAGCGGGCGGTAGGCCGGCAGGATCGCCAGGAGGTCGATGATGGCCGCCGGGGTGACCATGTAGGCGAGTTTTTTCCGCAAACCCCGTACCAGTGCCGGCCAAAGCCGGAACTCCCGCCCCACCGCCGTCGCCTGTTCGTACTCCCGGACCAGATCCCCGGTCAGATCGCTGGAGATCCAGAGCCGGAGCAGGTACTCCACGAGAAAGACGAAGGAGACGAAGTAGATGTCGTAGTAGTCCAGCCAGGCAGGAACCGGGTGTTTGACCTCCCAGATCAGAATAAAGACTGAACTGAGGATCAGAAAAATGATGAAAAAGTCAAAAAAGCGTTTGTAGGGGTTCTGGTTGTTCTCCAGGAGGTCGGTCACCCTCTCCCGCAGACGGCGGTAACGCGGCGAACGGTTGAGCCCGATGGCCCAGTGGAGGATCTTCGATTCGAGGCGCTCCCGGAGTGTACGGATCATGTGCCGAGACGCTCTTTGAGGAGCTGATTGACCTTGCCGGGGTTGGCGGAACCCCGGGAGGCTTTCATCACCTGGCCCACGAAGAAGCCGAAGAGCTTCTCTTTGCCCCCTTTGTACTCTTCGACCTTGTCGGCGTTGGCCGCCAGAACTTCGTCGATGATCGCCAGGATCGCTCCGTCGTCACTGACCTGTTTGAGACCCAGTTTTTCGATGAGCGCATCCACATCCCGCTCCTCATGCTCCATCATGTAGTCCAGGATCTCTTTGGCCCCTTTGCCGGAAACGGTGCCGTCCTCGATCCGGGCGATGAGGTGTCCCAGGATCACCGCATCCACCGGAGACTCCTGGATTTCGATCCCCGCTTTGTTGAGCCGGCCCAGCAGCTCGGAGGTGAGCCAGGTCACCGCGGCGCGAGCGGGAGCTCCTGCTTCGATCATCGCTTCGAAATAGGCGGCCATCTCCTTCACCGCGGTGATCACGAGGGCATCCTCATGCTTGATCCCCAGCTCTTCGGTGTAGCGTCGGACCTTCTCGTCGGGCAGCTCCGGGATCTTTTTCGCCTCTTCCATCATCGCGTCGGTAACGATCACCGGGCGCAGATCGGGATCGGGGAAGTAGCGATAATCGGCACTGTCCTCTTTGCCCCGCATGGAACGGGTCTCGCCGGTGACGGTGTCGAAGAGACGGGTCTCCTGCCAGACCTCCTGATCATAGACACCGTCCTCCCAGGCTTCGATCTGGCGTTGGACCTCGTACTCGATCGCCTGTTTGACGAAGCGGAAGGAGTTGAGGTTCTTGATCTCGACCCGGGTACCGAACTCATCGCTCCCTTTGGGACGGATGGAGACGTTGACGTCACAACGGAAGGATCCTTCCTGCATATTGGCATCGCTGATATCGAGATAGCGGACGATGGCGTGGAGCTTGCGCAGATAGAGCACCGCCTCTTCGGCGGAACGTATATCGGGTTCGCTGACGATCTCCAGCAGCGGGGTATCCGCCCGGTTGAGGTCGACTTTGGAGATCTCTCCGTCATGGATGTTCTTGCCGGCATCGGCTTCGAGGTGGGCCCGGGTTATCCCCACCCGTTTGGTCTCTCCGTTCTCCTTGTCGATGAAAAGCTCTCCGTCCTGGACGATGGGAACGTCGAACTGGGAGATCTGATAGGCTTTGGGGCTGTCGGGATAGAAGTAGCTTTTCCGGTTGAAGATGGAGCGGCGGTTGATCGTGGCATTGACGGCATAGCCGAAGCTCATCGCTTTTTTGACCGCCTCTTTGTTGAGTACCGGCAGAGCACCGGGAAGCCCCAGACAGACGGGGCAGGTGTTTTTGTTCTGATGCTCCGCGAAACTGGTGGGGCAGGAGCAGAAGATCTTTGATCGGGTATTGAGCTGGACATGGACTTCCAGCCCGATAACGGTTTCAAACATGATAGTTCATTCCTTTTCAGAGGCCATCTAAATGAAATATCGTCATTATATCCAAAACCCCATTTAACCCCGGCCGTAAGCATCAGACAGAGGAGATCGACTACGGAGAATTCAGAGCCTCCCGACGCTTTTTTGCTATGATTGTAGAAGAGTTCATTCTGAAGAAAAGGATGGCCGTTTGTCGACGTCCCTCGTGGTGGAGGCGCAGAACGGCCGGCGCCCGGATCATTTCCGAAAAGAGGGAAGTCTATGAAAATATCCACTGCGGTCTCCCGTCTTTTGCTTGCTCTGCTGGCCGCGTTGATCGGGATCGGAGTCTATCTTTATACCGATCACTATACTTCCCGCTATTTCGAAAGAAAACAGCAGACATCCCAGGCACTTCAACAGCTTCAGAACGAGATCCAGCTCATCGAAGGCGAAATCCTCAAGCGACGATCCGGTCTCTACCGGGAGAGTGGAACGCTCGACGCGCATCTCCAACGTTTCAACACTCTGCTGACCCGGCTCTATGACACCCCTTTTCTCCTGGAACCCTTCTATCGGGAGACCTACCGTGAGCTGACAGGCCTGGCGAGAGAGTTCGAATCCTTCCGGGGACGGATCAAAGAGTTTCTGGCCCTGAATTCCACATTGAGAGAGGAGATCGCGCGACTGCCCCGTCTTCAGAAAGAGGCCTTCAGGATCTTCGATGCCACAAGGCCCGACAGCCGGGAGGTGCTGCAGCCCGTTTCGGAAGCCATCGCGGCGTTCACCCTCGCCCTCAGCGACCCCCAGGCGCACTCGCAGGATCTGAAACAGCATTTGCGTCAATTGGAGACCCTCGCCCGAAACTTCCGGGACCCAGCCCGCAAAGAGTTCCTCCTCTCGCTTCAGGAACGGCTGGCAAATCTCGATCGCCGCTTCTCAACCTACAGTTCCCTGATGAGAACACTCCTGCAGAATCCGCTGCATGAGCGCATCGCCCACCTGCAGGAGACTTTCCAGAAAGACGCCCAGGCAGAACTTCAGGATCTCAACGATACCAACCGGCTTCTCCTGGCCCTCTACCTCGTCTCCCTCACCGTCATCATCTACTATATCGTCAAGACCCAGGAGGAGAACAAACGTCTCGAGGAGCTCAAAAACCACCTGGAACATCTGCTCGTCACCGACAGCCTGACCGGACTGGGAAACCGATATGCCTTCACCCGGGATGAAAAAGAGCTCAATCACCCCGCTCTGATCCTCCTCAATATCGACCGATTCAAGCATATCAACGAATTCTACGGCTCCCATATCGGGGACAAGGTCCTCCAGGGGGTCGCTGAAGAGCTCCGTACCGTCACACCTGCCTCTCTCGATGCCCGCATCCACCGCCTGGGGGGGGATGACTTCGGGATCCTTTTCGAAATCAAGGTCAGCGAGCGGGAGCTGGAGAGTCTGGTCCTCTATTTCCATGAAACCCTCGAATCCCATACCATCAATGTGGACGACCTGGAGATCGATCTGAGCTATACCCTGGGAGCCAGCGCGGAGCGGGGACGGCTCTTCGAGAGCGCCGATATGGCACTGAGCGTGGCCAAAGAGTCGATCAACCGCCCCTGCGTCGTCTACGACTCCTCCATAGACAAACGCCAGGAGATCGCCCGGAACATCACCTCCATACGCCGTCTGCGTAACGCACTGGCCGAGGAGAACCTCCTCCCCTACTATCAACCGATCGTCTCACTGAAAAATCCTGACCAGATGAAATACGAAGCCCTGGCACGGATCGAGATCACGGAATCCGGCAAGGTGCTCGAACCGGCCAGTTTCATGACCATGGCACGCGAAGCCAAACTCAGCGGCAAGATCACACGGGAGATCCTGGCAAAGACTTTCAGTATCGCCGGAAAGAATCCCGGCAGTTTCTTCAGCATCAATCTTTCTACAGAGGACATCGAAGATACGGAGATACGTCAAAGCATCATCCGGATGATCGCCGAGCATGCCGGGATCGCCTCCCAGATCGTCATCGAGATCCTCGAGAGTGAGGATGTGGGAGACTACGCCGCTCTCAGTGAATTCATCGCCGCAGTCAAACGCTTCGGATGCCGGATAGCCATCGACGATTTCGGAAGCGGATACTCCAACTTCGAAAAGATCCTCAAAATGGATATCGACATGATCAAGATCGACGGCAGTCTCATCTCCCGGATCGACCACGACAGCCACTCGGAACTGATCGTCAAGACGATCCTAGATTTCGCCCAATATGCCGGGATCGAAACAGTGGCGGAATACGTTCACTCCAAAGCGATCTACGACAAAGTGATCGAACTGGGGTTCGACTACGCCCAGGGGTTCTATCTGGGTGAACCTTCCAGAACACTGGGAATCGACCCCGAACTTCTTCCCGCCTCCTGATCCTCTTACTTTGGTACCTGCACGAAGGCTTGACACGACAGTTTTACCGGGATTTTGATAGGATAATCGGATGAAACGGTTGTATCTATGCCTGGTATTGTTGGGAGGGGGAGGAGAGATATGGGCCAATGATTCCCTCGAACCGCTCCCCCGATCCATCCAATACGACAGGGAGAAAGCGGAACTGGGAAAACGGCTCTTTTCCGATCCGAATCTCTCCATCGATGGAACCGTCGCCTGCGTCAATTGCCACACCCCTCGAAACGGTGCCGACAACCGCAGCTATTCTATTGGCATCCATGGCCGAAAAGGTCATATCAACTCCCCCACGGTCTTCAACTCCGCTTTCAATTTCCGTCTGATGTGGAGTGGCAGCGCCAAAAACCTCAGGGATCAGGTCCGCATGCCGGTTCACAATCCTGTGGAGATGGCGATGGACGAGACGCGGATCGACCGTTATCTCACCGAAACCCCCTCCTATGACAAAGCCTTTCGCCGGATCTATCACCGACCCGCCAACTTCAAAGACATGAGCGACGCCATCGCTGAGTTCGAAAAGGCGTTGATCACTCCGGACAGCCGTTTTGACCATTTTCTGAGAGGAGAGATCGATCTGACCCCTCTGGAAAAACGTGGATACCGTCTTTTCAAACGGCTCGGATGTATCACCTGCCACAACGGGATCAACCTGGGAGGAAACAGTTTCCAGAAAATGGGCCTGATCAACCGATACACCTGGCAAGCGGACAACCCGGACCGTTACTCTCTCACCCGGAACCCCTCGGACAAAAACGTCTACCGGGTTCCCACTCTGAGAAACATCGTCCTGACCGCCCCCTATTTCCACGACGGAAGTGCACCCACACTGGAAGTGGCCCTGAAAAAGATGGCCTACCATAATCTGGGCTTCGATCTGGCACCGGAAGAGATCAGAGCCCTGGTGGCCTTCCTCAGGACACTCACAGGGAAACAGCCGGAGATTCTGAAAGAAAACTCTCCATGAAACGAAGCCTTGTCTCCCAGATAGTGATCGCGTTGCTGGCCCTGGGGATCGGCATAGGGATCTTTCTCTATAACGATCGGACACTCAAGAGGTTTTTTCGGAATACCCTGGAGACACGCGGTGCTCTTCAGACACTTCAGGCCAATATCTATGCCGTCAAAGGAGAGATCCTTCAGAACGCTTCGTTCCTCTATTACAGCTACGATCACCTCAATCGTCTGATCACGGAGACGGAACAGACCCTGCAAAGGCTGCGCTCCAGCCTGCAGTTGCATCTCCCGCTTTACGAGGCCTCCCTTCGATCCGTCGATGACCTTTACGACTCTTTTGAAACTTTCAGCCGGAAGGTCCAGCGTTTTCTCACCCTCAACGCCTCGTTGAAAAACAGTATCATCTACATCCCGACCCTTCAGCTGAGAGCCTACAGACTTTTCGACGGGAGAAATCCCCATGATCGTGATGCCATGCTTCTTCTCTCCCGGATAGACGCCACGATCTTTCTGGCCCGAAATGCCCAGGATACCGATTTTCTCCCCGAGCTGAAACACTATCGCAGCTCCCTGGAGGAACTGATCCCGAAATACCAGGGGGGGCAGAGACGGCTGCTCAGTACCTACAAACAGCATCTCGATCAGTTTCTACGGGGTTTCGCCGACTATACCCTCACGCTGCGGGAGCTCCTGCATGATCCTCTCTATCAGCGTATTCCCCAGGAGATCCGACTTTTCCAGGAAAGCTCCGGTCGCGAGCTCTACATGCTCACGCAGCAGGGTCAGCTACTGCTGATCCTCTACTTTCTCGCCCTGGCCATTCTCTTTTTCATCATGATCCGAGGCTACCAGGAGAATCTCTACCTCCGCCGCCTCAAAGAGGAACTGGAAGAGGCGTTGATGACCGATCCGCTCACGGGACTGGGCAGCCGCTATGCCTATCGGATCCGAAAAAGGACCCTGCCCCAGCCGGTGCTATTACTCATCAATATCGACCGCTTCAAATATATCAACGAATACTATGGAACCCATGTGGGGGATCAGACCCTGACCGGGCTGGCAAAAGCCCTTCAGGAGCTGGCACCGCCGGAACTCGCTGCCACCCTCTACCGGATGGGTGGAGATGACTTCGGCTTGCTCTTCGACAAGACCGATCTTCCCCATCCTCCCATCCACTATCTCAAAGAGTGCTACAATCGACTGAGACACACTCCCATCCAGGCGGGAGACTTTCAGATCGAGCTCGACTATACCTTGGGGGCCAGTGACAAAAGAGAGTGGCTCTTCGAAACTGCAGATATGGCCCTGAAAGCGGCCAAAAGTTCTCCCGGAACCCACTACATGTTCTACACACCGGAGCTGGACAAGCGCCGGGAGATCGCCCGAAATATCCGGATGCTCCACCAGATCAGGGAAGCTATCGAGACCGAAAGCCTTGTTCCCTATTTTCAGCCTATCTACGACCGGCGTCTCAAACGGATCACAAAATTCGAAGCTCTGGCACGGATCGAACTCGACGGAGGCCGGGAAGTCCTGCACCCCTACAGCTTCATTCATGCCGCAACCGAAGCGAAGCTCAGCGGTGAAATCACACTGAAAATTCTACGTAGGACCCTGGAAGTAGCCCAGAGGAATCCCTATGATTTCAGTGTCAACATCACGGCAGGGAATATCCTCGATCCGGACGATCGCGAGGAGATCCTCGATCTTCTCAACCGCTATCGCGGATGTGCCCGTCAGATCGTCTTCGAGATCCTGGAGAGCGAAGAGTTCCGTGATTACGAAGGGATCGCCGATTTCATCCGTACCGTCAAACGTTTCGGATGTCGGATCGCCATCGACGATTTCGGCAGCGGATATTCCAACTTCGAAAAGATCCTCAAACTTGACATCGACCTTCTCAAGATCGACGGGAGCCTCATCAAAAAGATCGATCATGACCGCCATGCAGAGCTCATCGTCCAAACCATCCTAGAATTCGCCCGTCATGCCGGCTGGAAAACGGTCGCAGAGTTCGTCCACTCCAAAGCGGTCTTCGACAAAACATCGGAAATGGGGTTCGATATGTTGCAGGGATACTATCTGGGCAAACCCGCCAAAGGACTTCAGACCGAAACCCTGATCTGAATCTCCTGCAGGAAAGCCGGCAAGAGCTATTTCAGGCGAAATAGCGGATAGAGGCGAATCCGACGGCACCGAGAGCCAGGGCTCTCTTAATCTCTTTCTGACCCAGGATCCCTCCCAGAGCGATCACAGGGATCTCCAACTGACGCACGATCGCTTCGAAACGCTCCTCCCCCAGTGGCGAGTCTTTCCCCGGAGAAGCAAAAAGCGGG
>JALWZI010000206.1 GCA_027002755.1 Campylobacteraceae bacterium
CTTGTTGACCTTGGCGGTGTCGATGCGGGAGACGAAGTCGCTCAGATCCCGAAAAGGGCCCTCTTCGCGGGCCGCGAGGATGGATCGTACGGCGATGTCGCCGGCTCCCTTGATGGCTCCCAGACCGAAGAGGATCGTCGGCTTGCCCTCGATCTCGTCGGCGACGAAGGCCAGATCGGAGCGGTTGACGTCGGGAGGGAGGAGGTCGATCCCCATGTGCTTGACCGCATCGACGTAGCGGACGACTTTGGTGGTGTTGTCCTTCTCAAGGGTCAGCTGGGCCGCCATGAACTCGGTGGGATAGTAGCACTTGAGATAGGAGGTGTAGAAGGTGACCATAGCGTAGGCGGCGGAGTGGGATTTGTTGAATCCGTAGCCGGCGAACTTGACAATCAGATCGAAGAGCTCGGCGGCCTTGGCCCGGTCGAAGCCCTTTTTGGCCGCTCCTTCGGCGAATTCCCCTTTGAGTTTGTCCATCTCCTCCTTGATCTTCTTTCCCATGGCCCGGCGCACCAGGTCCGCCCCGCCCAGGGAGAAGCCCCCGATAGTCTGGACGATCTGCATCACCTGCTCCTGATAGACGATGACCCCGTAGGTGGGTTTGAGGATCGGCTCCAGCTCCGGGAACATATAGGTGATCTCGGCCCGGCCGTGCTTTCGCTCCACGAAATCATCCAGCATTCCCGACTCCATGGGGCCGGGGCGATAGAGGGCCAGCATCGCGATGATATCTTCGAAGGTGCTGGGTTTGAGCTTTTTGGCCAGATCCTGCATCCCCGCCGACTCGATCTGGAAGAGCCCCAGCGTATTGCCGGTGGCGATGTAGTCGTAGACTTTGGGATCGTTGATATCCACCTGTTTGAAGTCGATCCGCTTGCCGTGGCGCTTCTCGATGAGCTGCAGCGCCTCCTCGATAACTGTCAGGGTCTTGAGCCCCAGGAAGTCGAACTTGATCAGGTCCACATCCTCGACATACTTGCCGCTGTACTGGGTCGCCAGGGTCTCCTGGCCCGTGGGTTTGAAGAGCGGGGTCTTCTCCCAGAGGGGTTCGTTGGAGATCACCACGCCGGCGGCATGGGTTCCGGCGTTGCGGTTGAGCCCCTCCAGCGCCAGGGCGAACTGCCAGACCTGGGCCGCTTTGGGATCCCGTTCGATGAGCTCTTTGATCTTGGGCTCTTTGTCGTAGGCATCTTTGAGGGTGATCCCCAGCTCGTCGGGGATCAGTTTGGCGAAGGCATCGGCCTGGGCATAGGGCAGCCCCATGACCCTGGCGACGTCGCGGATGACCCCTTTGGCCAGGAGCTTGCCGAAGGTGATGATCTGGGCCACGTTGACCCGGCCGTACTTCTCCACCACGTAGTCGATGATCTCCTGGCGGCGACTCTGGCAGAAGTCCATATCGATATCGGGCATGCTGACGCGCTCGGGATTGAGGAAACGCTCGAAGAGCAGCCCGTAGGGCATGGGATCGATGTCGGTGATCTGCAGGGCGTAAGCCACCAGGCTTCCCGCCGCCGATCCCCGCCCCGGGCCGACGGGAATCCCCATCTCCTTGGCCGCCCGGACAAAGTCCCAGACGATGAGCATATAACCAGGGAACTTCATGGAGTTGATAATCCCGATCTCGGTCTCGAGACGCTCCCGATATTCGGCGTGCTTCTCCTCGGGGACGTGCTCCAGGCGCTTGGCCAACCCCTTGCGGGCCTCGTGTTCGAAAAGGACGATGTCGTTGGCAAGGGAGTACTCCTCTTCCGGCTCGGGAAGTTCCAGCCCCTCCAGTTCGGCACGCTCCCGGGTAAATTTGAAGTTCGGTGGCGTGGGATTGCCCAGCCTGATCTCCAGGTTGCATTTATCCGCGATCTCCTGGGTATGCTCCAGAGCCTCGGGAATATCGGCGAAGAGCCGCGCCATCTCTTCGGGGGATTTGACGTAGAATTCGTGCACCGAGTGGCGCAGGCGGTTGGGATCGTCGTACTGTTTGTTCATGGCGATGCACATGAAGGCTTCGTGGGCATCGGCATCTTCAGGGTTGGTGTAATGGGTGTCGTTGGTGGCGACGATCTTGATCCCGGTCTCCAGGGAGAGGCGGATGATCTGCTCGTCGATACGCTGCTGATCCCCGATGCCGTGGCGCATCAGCTCCAGGTAGAAGTCGTCACCGAAGATCTCCCGATACTCCAGAGCGATCCGCTTGGCCTCTTCGTAGCCGCCGGCGCCGAACTTCTTGTTCCGCTCACTGAGGTTGAGATGCCAGTTGACCTCCCCTTGCAGACAGGCGGAGGTGCAGATAAGCCCCTCACTGTATTCTTTCAGAAGCTTCTTGTTGATCCTCGGGTAGTAGTAGAAGCCCTTGAGATAGGCCTGGGAGCTGAGATACATCAGGTTCCGGTAGCCAGTCTCGTTCTTGGCATAGAGACAGAGGTGATAGCGCTGCCGGGTACTCTTGTCCCCCAGCTCCTCGCTGTTGTGCAGATAGGCCTCCATGCCGATGATGGGCTTGATCCCCTCTTTGCGCATCGTATTATAGAAGTCGATGGTCCCGAACATGTTGCCATGGTCGGTCATGGCCACCGAATCCATCCCGAGCTCTTTGACTTTTTTGGCCAGGGCTTTGATCTTGTTGGCCCCGTCCAGGAGGGAATATTCGGTATGCAGATGCAGGTGGGTGAATCGGGGTCTGTCGGACATGGCTACCTCTTCTTCTTTACTAACGATCAAACCCTCTGAATCATTTTTTCAAGAGAGGTTTCACTCGATGGCGACAAAGGAGCGCTCAACCCGTAAAACGGGCGCTTGCGTTCGCGACTGCCAGAGCTATCGAGTGAAACCGGTTTTTTCAGAGAACTCAATTTCCAATTGACTATATCAAAGGAGGGCTGAGAGTGGATTGAACATCGGAAACTATCCAAAGATCTCCCTATACCGCTCAGAATCGAAACCGACGATGACCTCTCCATTCTCCAACTCGATCACCGGACGTTTGATGAGAAGATTCTCTTTGCAGAGCCACTCCCGCATCCCCGCTTCGCCCAGGTTCAGCTCCTTGAGCTTCAGCATTCGGTATTTGGTTCCCCGTTTGTTGAAGAGGTTCTCGATGGGGACCTTTTGGAGCCATTCGTCAATCTTTTCACAGCTGACCGGGGTCTTTTTGAAATCGATGAATTCGAAGTCGACCCCCTTCTCTTTGAGGTATTTCAACGCTTTGCGTACCGTATCGCAGGTTTTGATGCCATAGACTTTGATCATGGTCCCTCCTTCAGATAGTTTTCGAGCCGCTCCACCCCTTCGGCCATATGTTCGATACTGCGGGTATAGGCGAAGCGAAGCTTGGTGGCGGTGCCGTGACGGCCGAAATCGATTCCGGGGGTCACGGCGATGTGGATCGCCTCCAGCATCTCCCGGCTGAAGGCCGTGGAGTCTTCGGTGTAGGCCGAGACATCGCACCAGAGGTAGAAAGCTCCGTCGGGTTTGGCATCGACGGGCAGAAGCGGGTTCAGCGCCTCGTAGAGATAGTCACGCCGCCGGCGAAAGGTCTGACGAACCTGCGCCAGGTAGTCGTAATCGAAAGCCTCCAGTGCCGCGTACTGGCTCAGCGTCGGCGCCGAGATAAAGAGGTTCTGGGCGATGATCTCCGCGGGACGGATCAGGTTTTCGGGAACGACCATCCACCCGATCCGCAGCCCCGGCATGCAGAAATATTTGGAAAAGCCGTTGATGACGATCGCTTCGTCACTGAACTCCAGCGCCGTATGGGCTCTTTTGCCATAGATCAGACCGTGATAGAGTTCATCGGAGATCAGAGCGATCCCCTCTTCCCGACAATAGTCCGCCAACGCCTTCAGGGTTTCGGCGTCGTAGAGGGTCCCGGTGGGATTGGAGGGGGAGGAGATATGCAGGACATCAAGGGCGGTGCCCTCCAGATCCTTGGGCCTCAGCAGGTAGCCGTTGCCGCGATCCACCGGAAAGAAACGCGGCTCGGCATCCACCATCGCGGCGAAATTGGGATAGCAGGGGTAAGAGGGGTCGGCCAGTCCCAGCCGCCCCCCCGCCTCCAGGGTCAGCAGATAGGCTACCAGAAAGGCGTTGCTGGTACCGGGGGTGATCAGGATCCTTGCCGGGTCCACCTCCACACCGTAGTCGTGCCGGTAGTGGGCCGCGATCCGCTCCCTCAGTTCCCGCAGACCCATGCTTTCGGTATAGGCGAAAAGCTCGCGCTCCACCGCCACCCGCAAAGCCCGTTTGACACCGGGTGGAGGCGGCAGATCCGGCTGGCCTACCTCGAAATGGATCGTATCCCCATAGGCCTGGGCCTGCCGTACCAGGTCCATGACCCGAAAGGGGGTCATCCGTTCATAGCGCAAAGGTATCCGCTCCCGCTCAGCAGTAGGT
>JALWZI010000207.1 GCA_027002755.1 Campylobacteraceae bacterium
ATCCCGACGGAACATACTGGCGTAGGCTGTCAGGTGGTATCCCAGATTGGTGGGCTGGGCGTGCTGAAGATGGGTCATACCCGGCAACAGGGTTTCGGTGTGGTCTTCGGCCTTCTCCAGCAAGGAGGCGATCAGCTCCCGTAGGAGCACCGCGATCTCCAGGTCGTGGCGCAGCACATACATTCGGAAATCCACCGCCACCTGGTCGTTGCGGCTGCGGGCGGTATGGAGCCGTTTGCCTGCCTCCCCCACGATCTCCGTCAAGCGCCGCTCCACGGCCATATGGATATCTTCATCGTCCCCCTCCAGCGAGAAGGCACCGCTTTCGATCTCCTCCAGTACCTGGGCCAGCCCCCGTTTGATGGACCGGTAATCTTCGTCACTGATGATCCCCTGCTCCCGGAGCATTGTGGCATGGGCCAGAGAACCGCGGATATCCTCCCGATAGAGGGCTTTGTCAAAGGGAAGGGAGTTGTTGAGCTCCTTGAGCAGCGTAGAGCTCTCGGCAGAGATCCGGGCGGAAGCGATCTTTTTGGACATGGCAAACCTTTGAAGAAGGATGGAGTTTGCGTATTTTATCCAACTTTGTCATTCTCCATCCTCCATTCCCAATTCTCCATGCCTCTCACCCCTTTTCCTGGTGGGAGCGGCGGTGATAGCGTTCGACAATATCGGGATCGTGGTGGAGGTTGATGACGGCATCTTTTTTCCCGTCGTAGGGAATCTGGGAGAGGACGTAGCGGATCGATTCGAGGCGGGCCCGTTTTTTGTCATTGCTGTCGACGATGATCCAGGGGGCGTAGCTGGTGTGGGTGCGGCTGAACATCTCCTCTTTGTAATAGGTGATCTTGTCCCACATCTCCTGGGCCTTCTGATCCACGGGACTGAGTTTCCAGTGCTTGAGCGGGTTGGTCATCCGCTCCTTGAAGCGCTTCTGCTGGGTCTCTTTGCTGATGGAGAACCAGAATTTGATCAGAATGATCCCGTCGTCGATGAGGGCATGTTCGATCTCGGGGACCTCCTTCATGAATTTTTCGTACTGTTCGGGGGTGCAAAATCCGTAGACCGGCTCCACGATGGCCCGATTGTACCAGCTCCGGTCGAAGAAGACGATCTCTCCCGGATCGGGCAGATGCTTGAAGTAGCGCTGAAAATAGAACTGTCCCGTCTCCACCTCGGTCGGTTTGGGCAGGGCGGCCACCCGGAACTTGCGGGGGTTGAGGTACTGAATGAAGCGTTTGATCGCTCCTCCTTTACCCGCGGCGTCCCGTCCTTCAAAGATGATCATCACCCGCTTTTTGTTCTCGTAGACCCAGTTCTGCAGTTTGATCAGCTCCACCTGCAACTGGGTCAGCTCCTGCTCATACTCCACATTACGGATGATTTTGGCCAGTTTTTTCTTCTGCAGCAACTGGGAAAGCCCGCTCTTGGTCCGCAGCAGTTGAAAACTCTTCTCCAGCTCTTTGATGATCGCTTTTCCCTCTTTGTCCTTGACATGCTCTTTCAGTGACTCCAGGTCCTGGAAAATTGTCTTCATCGCTCCTCCTTCTCTCCGAAAAATGGGTGTATTTTTTGATTCTACTCCTGTGCAACTTAATGGAAAATATATTCGGAGAGGATCTGTCGCTCCCTATAAGGCATGACTGTCCAGGATCAGCGTCACCGGTCCGTCGTTGAGGATCTCCACCTCCATCATCGCTCCGAAGATCCCCCGCTCCACCGGAACATGCTGCGACAACTCCCGACAGAACTCTCCGTAGAGCTTCCGAGCCTCCTCCGGAGGCATGGCCTTGTCGAAGCTCGGTCGGCGACCTTTTTTGAGATCGGCGGCCAGGGTAAACTGACTGATCACCAGTGCCGAACCGCCGATATCGATCAGGGAGCGGTTCATCCGTCCCCGCTCATCCGGAAAGATCCTCAAAACGGGGATCTTCGATATCAATCGATCGATATCCTCCCGGGAATCCCCCCGCACTACCCCCACAAGGATATTCACCCCCGTGCCGATCTCACCGACGATTCGCCCTTCTACCCGGACCGAAGAACGGCTCACCCGCTGGATCAGTGCGATCATCGGCCCTGCTCCTGCCGCCAACGCGCCATGATCTCTAGAACCTCCTCGTCACTCACATCGTACCAGTGCCGATAGACCTGGGCGACGGCATGGAAATCGGGCGGGGACTCCAGCACCACCAGATCGTCCGCCAGGCGACTGAACTCCGCCACGGCATAAGGGCCGGCCACTGGGACCGCGACCACGACCCGGGCCGCTCCCGCCTTGCGGCACATCTCAACAGCCGCATGCATGGTCGATCCCATGGCGATCCCGTCGTCGGTCAGGATCACCGTCCGTCCCTGCAGTGACGGGAGGGGACGGCCGCCACGCAGGACCTCGATCCGCCGCCGGATCTCCTCCTGCTGCTGCCGGATGATCTCCAGGACCTCCGCTTCGCTCATCGGGATGGAGGCCCTGGGGTTGATATAGATCGTTCCATCCTCGGCGATGGCCCCGAAGCCGCTCTCCGGATTGAAGGGATAGGGGAGTTTCCGACAGATCAGCAGATCGAAATCAGCCCCCAGATGCCGGGCGATTTCGTATCCGATCTCGGTCCCGCCCCTCGGAATCGCCAGGACCAGAAGGCCCGGCGTTCCCCGATAGCTCTCCAGGGCTCTGGCGAGCCTCTCTCCCGCATCTTTGCGATCCTGAAACATCGGTACCTCCTCCTTGAATATTTCATTCCCTATCATAACAAATCTCTTCGATGCGGCTATGCTATAATTCCGGCAGATTTCTCCAGGCCAAAGGACGCCGAAACCGTGCAATCCTCTCTCCCCCTGATCGATGATTTCCGTTCCATCGTCACCGAAGCCCATCCCCTGATCGATTTGCGGGCACCTGTGGAATACGAGCGGGGTTCCTTCCCCGATACGGTCAACCTCCCCCTTCTCACCGACAAGGAGCGCGAAGTGGTAGGAACGACCTACAAACGGGAGGGCAACGAGGCAGCAGTCGCGCTGGGCCACCGGCTGGTCAGCGGTGCGGTCAAAGAAGAACGGATCGCCGCCTGGATCGACTTCATCCGGGAGCATCCCGATGCCTACCTCTTCTGCTGGCGGGGCGGACAGCGCTCCAGGATCGTCCAGGAGTGGCTGGCCGAACGGGGGGTCGTCGTCCCGAGACTCAAAGGAGGCTACAAAGCTTTCCGACGCTACCTGACGGAAGAGAGCCTCCGGCTGGCCCAGGCCAAAGAGATCCTCGTCATCGGCGGACGCACCGGCAGCGGGAAGACCCTGCTGCTCAAAAAGATCCCCGAAGCGATCGATCTGGAGGGGATCGCCCGCCACCGGGGGTCGGCCTTCGGACGCTACGCCGCTCCCCAACCTCCCCAGATCGCTTTTGAAAACGCCCTGGCCTACGCCCAGATCCGCCACGACGAAGGGGGCTACCGCCATTTGGTGATCGAAGACGAAAGCCGCAACATCGGACAGCGCTACATTCCCCCGGAACTCTTCGAAGAGTTTCAAAAAGGCAAGGTGGTCCTCCTGGAAACGCCCCTGGACGAGCGGATCGAAATCACCTACGACGACTACATCCTCTACGCCCAAAAGGAGTACGACGAAGCCCACGCCCGCGGCGTCGCTCCCTACGACTGGTTTGAAACGATGCAGCACAACTTCCGCCGCATCCGCAAACGGCTGGGAGACGAGCGCTACCGCCGCTTCAGCGCCATGCTCGAATCGGCCTGGGAGGAGCAGCGGCGCACCGGCAACCCCGAAGGGCACAAAGCCTGGATACGGGCCCTGCTGGAGGAGTACTACGATCCGATGTACGACTATCAGATCAGCCGAAAAAGCGAACGGATCGTCTTCCACGGAGACCGTGAAGCGGTGCTGGAGTACCTCGCTTCACTGAGGGAGCAGTAGAAAGCCACAAGCACGGCCCTTCGGGCCTCAAGTCGCAAGTAGTGTGGCCTTCGGCAACGTCATTAGTCATTGGTCTCTGGTCATTGGAGGCAGGGCTTTAGCCCTGCACTGCGGGACTGAAGTCCCGCCTCCAAAAGTATGCGTAGCGAACGCTACACCCCAACATTTCTCTCATTCAAAAATGCGCTTTCTGGGCGCCCAGAAATCCATCATCCATCATTGACCGCGCCATCTTATGGCGCACCAAAATTCTCCATCCCCCATTCTCAATTCTCCATTCCTCCGCGTTTTCTTTTTCTTTGCTTCGTTTCGTTTTTCTTTGTCGCGCGAACAAAGAAAAACAAATGAAGGGATAAATCAGGAATCGTCTTATCGATTCATCTCCAAGACTTTCTCTACATCGAACTCACAGTCTTGTAGAGTTGGGTCACCTACAGAATAAACTCCGCCACTAAGTGC
>JALWZI010000208.1 GCA_027002755.1 Campylobacteraceae bacterium
GCCACCGTCAGCGGGGATTTGGAGTTTTTGAAGAGGTCGCTCTCCAGGATCTCCCGCAGGTAGATGGTCTCGAAGCTTTCGTTGGGGATCTCGATCCCCACCACATCCCGGCCCGGTATAGGCGCCTGGATCCGGATCGTCTCGGCGCTCAGGGCCATGGCCAGGTCATCCTGAAGCCCCAGGATCTTGGAGACCTTGACGTTGGGAGCCGGTTTGAACTCGAAGGTCGTGACCAGGGGGCCGCTGTAGGTGCGGATCACGTCCCCCTCGATCTTGAAGCGCCCCAGTTTGTCCAGCAGCTCTCCGATCTTCCGGTCGATCTCCGCTTCGTTGACCTTTTTGGATGTCCGAGGCGGTTTGGCCAGAAAGTCGAGTTTGGGGAGGCGGAAGTTCTTGGGCTTGGCTACCTTGCCCTTCTCGATCCCCTCCAGGAGCTTGGCGTTCTCCTCCAGCTGCTCCACGATCTTCACGCCGCTTTTGGATGCCGGTGCCGACGTTTTTGTTCGGGAAGCCGCTCGTTTACGGCTTTGGGGGGCGGGAGCCGGCTCCGGAGCAGGAGGTTCCGGTACTGCCGTCGGTTCGGAGTGGATCAGGGCTTCGAGCATCTCCTCCTCCCGCTCCAGACTCTCCTCCAGCTCCGCTTTGTAACCGAGCAGATCCTCCCTCTCGTCACTCACACGGCGAGAGGTGGACCGCTTCTCCGGCAGCATACCCGGCTTGCTGCGGGGAGTGTTTTTGATGGTATCGTTCACTTCGATGGGGGGGAGCTCCATGGTCAGGATCCGCTCCATCTCCTTTTCCCGCTTATGGTCGAAGGGGTTGCGGAAGAGTTCCCGCACCCAGCCAAAGGAGAGTTTGGGCAGGGTGATCCGGCGGCGGGGAGAGGCGGTCGTTTTGGCCTTTCTGGAGCGGCGCTCCTGCCGCTTCGCCTTCCGCGCCGCCGCCCCCTCGCGGCGGCGCTCGATCCAGCGCTGCATCTTCCCCAGCAGGTCCCACTCCCCCTCGATCACCAGGGCCAGAGAGAGGGCAAAGATCATGAGCCAGAAGAGCCAGAGCCCCGCCAGGCCGATGACCGGGATCATGGCGTCGTAGAGCTCCCGTCCGATCAGGCCGCTGTGCCCCCGGCCGACCACCAGCGGCTGCAGGATCACCAGGGAGATCAGAAAGAGCATCCAGCCTACATACCCCTCCCGGCGCTTCATCAGAACGGGACGACGATAGAAGCGGTAGAGGGGATAGAAGAGGATGAGGAAATCGACGTAGGCCAGATACCCGAAAAGACGAAGGTTCCATAGCCCGATCTGCCGCCCCGCATTCCCCACCAGCGACGTATCGTGCATGATCGTCGAAAAGGCGCCGTAGATCAGAATGATGGCGCTGATGATCGCTGCGACTGTCCGCACATCCTCTCCTTTTTCATGAAAGCCATATTATAACATATCAAGTTGAGTTCTCCCGATTTCCATAACAGTAGATACCATTATTCGGAAGAAGAATTACCTTTCATATACAAAATGGCATCGACTTTATGTTAGAATAGTTCAAAATCAAAGGAGGAAAAGCAGATGAAAAAAACCGACTTTATCGCCCAGGTCGCCCAGAAGAGCGGTCTTTCCAAGAAGGATACGGAAGCCGTCATCGATGCGGCACTCGATACCATCACCGAAGCGCTGAAAGCCCGGGACAACGTCTCTTTCCTCGGTTTCGGCTCCTTCCAGGCCGTCAAGAAGAATGCCCGGGAGATCACCATTCCCGGCACCACCCGCAAAGTGAAGGTCCCTGCCAAATACAGCGTCCGTTTCAAGCCCGGGAAACTGCTCAAAGAGGCGGTGGAGTAATAACCGCCTTTTAAGCTTCCTTGCTCTAAAATTCCGGCACCCAAACAAGCCTCGGTGGCGGAATTGGTAGACGCAGCAGATTCAAAATCTGCCGCCTTCGGGTGTGCCGGTTCGAGTCCGGCCCGAGGTACCAGGTTTTGAATCGCTTCTATGCGGGAGTAGCTCAGGGGTAGAGCACAACCTTGCCAAGGTTGGGGTCGCGGGTTCGAATCCCGTCTCCCGCTCCAACTTCAATATTTCACTCTATTTTCTACCTCCATTCATAATTCACCATCCCCCTATACCGAAACCTCAGTAGCACATGGCATCACGGAACAGACGCCAGTCCTTCGCGTTTTCTTTTTCTTTGCTTCGTTTTCTTTTTGACCCAAATATTGCAGTAGAAAGTACATCAGATGCGTCGATGCTCGGTGGTAGAAGTGTTCGACCAAAACGTAGGCGCACCCAATAGGTGCGTCGAGGCTTTGGACGAATCGCCTATGCCGCCGATGATCGATGCATATGGTGTGCTTGCGAATACAAATTTTGGGTCTATGTCGCGCAAACAAAGAAAAAGAAATGAAGAGGGAGTCCGAAAACTTTTGGAAACGCGGATTCATCCGCGTCCCGGGCCGGGAATGAATTCCCGGTTCCGTGAAACAATGCCGCAGCATTCAATACAGATTCCCGCCTTTGACGGCACCGCTCTTTTTCAGTGTCTGCGAACCCTTCAGGGCTCCACCCGTCCCCAAAAGCTCCGGCCGATACTCGAAATGCATCGTGTCGTAGTGGTACCACTTGCCGCCCCAGATGAAACCGTGCTTTTCGAAGATTTTGACGATGGGCAGCGGGATCTCGTTGCGGTAGCGGTAGGGGCCTTTATTCCAGCGCCAGTAGGCGGAGTGTTTGACGTTGATGTCGATGGCGGCTCCGAAGGAGTGGACGCTCAGGCGATGGGTCCCGGCGATGGTGCGCCACTTGAAGGTCCCGCCTACGGGGACCAGATACTTGCGATAGCCGGGATGCTTCTGCAGGAGCCGATCCAGATCCTGCGAAACCTTCTGCAGCTGCCGGTCCACGCCGTTGACCCGTGTGACGAGGATCCGGTATTTTCCTCCGGTGCTTCGGGGGATCCAGGGGATCGTCGTCAGATGGCGGCGCACCTCTGCTGCGCTGTCGCCGTACATCTTGCGGAAGAAGGGTTCGTAACGGATCCGGCCCGGATCGAAGTTTTTCCGGGGTGTCTTGCCGTATCCCTCGGCTCCTTTGGGATAGCGGTAGTGAAACATATCCTCCAGATCGGGACGGTTGAGGAGTTCCTCGAAGCTTTTGTTACGCTTGCCGTCGTCGTAGCGCATTTTCGTCCCGTCTTTCCAGATCAGTGTATTGCCGCTGCAGGTTTTCAGATGAGCGGGGTAGGCGCGAACCAGATCGAGGCACGAAGCCTGCAGCGCCACACTCCCGGTCATCAACACCGACACGATATAATGCATCCACTTCATCTATGATCCCTTTTGCTATTGAACCTCTGAGCAGTATTCCAGCAAGGTTTCATTTGGTGGCGACAAAGGAGCGCTCAACCCGTGTAACGGGTATAAGCCTCCACGGCTTCGCTTCGCTCCGACCGTTACGGTTCCGAAGCGGTGAAGGACAAGCAGTTGTCCTTCTCTGACGCTTCTCATGTTCGCGACTGCCAGAGCTACCAAATGAAACCGATGGTTTTCAGAATGCTCTATTGTAGCACAGGGGGATTACCGGAGCCGCCATGGGATCGATAGCAATCCTGCTTCTCTTTTTCGCCTTCGGCTTCCTGCTCCGGCAGCGTCTCAGTGAGCCGAGGCGACAACGCTGGGCCCTCCGCCTCAACCGCTATGTGGTCTTCGTCGCCCTGCCCGCCCTCATCCTGGTCTACCTGCCGGGCCTCAAGCTGGACCGCGGTACCCTGGTGCCGATCCTCAGCGCCTGGGGGCTCTTCGCCCTCACCGCCGCTCTCGTGCTCCTCGCCGCCCGGATCGGAGGATGGAGCCGGGGGATCACCGGGGCCCTGCTCTTCACCGTCCCTTTCGGCAATACCTCCTTCCTGGGAGTCCCCTTCACCCAGGCCTTTTACGGAGAAGCGGGGCTCCCCTATACCCTGATCTACGATCAGCTCGGATCCTTTCTGATCCTCTCCACCGTCGGGATCTTTCTTCTCTCGCTTTATACCGGCCGCAGCTTCTCCCCGCGCGCGATCCTGCTGAGGATCCTGAGATTCCCCGCCTTCAGCGCCCTCCTGATCGCACTCTTCCTGGACCGGGGTGACCTGCCCGCCCCTCTCCATCTCCTCGCCGCCGGGCTTGCCGCCACTCTGGCCCCGGCGGCGATGGTCGCCGTGGGCCTGCAGATCCGTCTCCACTTTCCCCGACATGAGCAGAAGCCCTTTCTCTTCGCCCTGGGGGTCAAGCTCCTGCTGGCTCCCCTTTCTCTGCTGCTGCTCTTTGCCGCTCTCGGCCTGACGAACCTGGCCGCCCGGG
>JALWZI010000209.1 GCA_027002755.1 Campylobacteraceae bacterium
AACATGAACGAGACGAGACCTCCTACATGATGGTCCATCGGCTCCGTCCGGTGATCAAAAAGGCCTGTGAACCGATCGTTCCGGGTTCTGTCGTCCAGTTTGTGGAGCAGCCTGCCGGTCCGCCGACCCTGGCGGCGATTGTGGTAGAGGTGACCGGGCACAACCTGAAAAAGATCCGTGAACTCTCCAAAGAGGTAGCGGCGATCCTGAAAAAGACCCCCACGCTGGTGGATGTTGATATTATGGCCGATGACATCTACAAGAAGTACGAACTGGTTCCCGATAAGGAGAAGATCGCCCGCAGCGGGCTCAGTGTCGATCAGGTCAACAACATCGTCTATCTGGCCTTCGAGGGGATGGCTGTCGCTCACAAGAACTCCGCCAACGAGCCGGATCAGATCCAGATCTTCGAGATCCTTGATCCGAGGACCAAACTTTTCAGAACTGGAAACCTGGAGGCTCTCAAGAGCAAACTCAACGAGCTCAATCTCATGAACATGAAAGGGATGATGGTCCCCATCAGTGAAGTGGTCCAGATCAAAGAGGTGGATTCCCAGCCCAGTATCATGCAGAAGGACCTCCACCGGATGATCAACGTGACCGCCGAAACCGATGAGGAGTCCCAGGTCTATCCCCTGCTGGAGGCAAGGGATCGGATGATCAAATATTTCAAGAAGCGCGGCTACAAGGTCGAAAAAGAACCCGGCATGTCCACCTATATGTTCGATCTGCACCTGACCGATCCTAAGACAGGGGAGAAGTTCCTGCTGCGCTGGGACGGAGAGATGAAGGTGACGCTGGATACCTTTCGGGATCTGGGAGGGGCCTTCATCGGGGCGCTGGTGCTGATCTTCCTCCTGCTGGTGATCTATTATAAAAATTACACACTGCCGGCCATTACCCTGATCGGAAGCTTCCTCTCCATCATCGGCGTTATCGTGGGGCATTGGGTGGCGGATCTGGTGACCCGGGATACCTTCTTCCTGACGGCGACCTCGTTGATCGGGTTCATCGCCCTCATGGGGATCAGTTCCCGGAACTCCCTGCTGCTGATCGACTTCGCCAAATCGCTGATGGAGGCCAAAGGCTTCCCCAAACGGCGGGCCATCGCCGTCGCGTCGGCGACCCGGGCCAAACCGATCATGCTGACCGCCATCGCGATCATCCTCGGTTCGGCGCTGCTGGCCAGCGACCCGATCTTCGGCGGTCTCGGGGTCGCACTGATCTCCGGGACCGTGGCAGCGGTCTTCGTTTCGCTGATCTTCGTTCCGGTCCTTCTCGACAATGCCAAGGCGATGGAACTGGATGACGAGAATCCGATCCACCACGATCCCAACGACATCTCCATCACCCGCTGACGATTTCGGGCTCTTGTGCCCGGCTCTTTATCCTCTCTTCGCTATAATCACCCCATCAATATCGTTCAGGAGTAAGCTATGGCAACTATCGGAATGGGGGATATCAAAAAAGGCACCCGCCTCGAGATCGACGGCAACCCCTACAAAGTGATCGAGTTCCAACACGTCAAACCCGGCAAAGGTGCCGCCTTCGTCCGGATCAAGATCCGCAACCTCTCCACCGGCAAGGTGATAGAAAAGACAGTCCACGCCGGGGACAAGTTCGAGGTTCCCAACCTGGAGCAGAAGAAGATGCAGTATCTCTACGACGACGGGGAGTTTCTGCAGTTCATGGACAGCGAGACCTTCGACCAGATCGGTCTGACCCATGAGCAGGTGGGAGATGTTTTCGATTTCATGATCGACGGCATGGAGGCGGATATCCTCTTCCACAACGGCAAACCCATCACCGTGGAGATCCCCCAGACTGTGGTCCTGGAAGTGGTTGAAACGCCCCCCAACTTCAAAGGCGACTCCCAGGGCGGCAAAAAACCCGCCACGCTCGAGAGCGGTGCCGTCGTCCAGGTCCCTTTCCATATCCTCGAAGGGGATAAGATCAAAGTCGATACTACCGAAGGGAAGTATCTCGAAAAGGTGAAATGAAATAGTAACTAGAAACGGGTAACTGGTAACTAGGAATTTTGGTATGCGTTGCTTTACAACGCCTTGAGGCAAATGGAGGCGGGACTGAAGCTCCGCAGTGCAGGCCTGAAGCCTGCCCCCAAATGACAAAGCTTCTCTCAGTTGCGACTGCTTCGTAGGCGTCCCCCATAACTAATACACCAATATACCAATAACAAAATCTCTATTTTTCCAATTCCGTTATAATTTTCAGACAACACTATTTTATTGAAAAGGAGTTCGTCATGGCACGTGCATTGGTACCTCTGGCCGAAGGATTCGAGGAGATCGAAGGGGTCACGATCATCGACATACTGCGTCGCGGAGGGGTGGAGGTCAACAGTGCCTATCTGCCCGGAGAGTTCGCCACGGACCTGATCACCGGGGCCAACGGGATCACCGTCCAGGCCGATATGCCTCTGGCCAATGCGGTGGTGGATGAATATGACATCATCGTCCTTCCCGGGGGCTGGGGCGGGACCAACCGGCTGGCGGAGAACGAACTGAGCCAGAAGCTGCTCAAAGAGTTCAAAGCCCGCGGCAAATGGGTCGCCGCTATGTGCGCCGCTCCCTACGCCCTGCATGTGGCGGGGGTGCTCAGCCCCAAATACACCTGCTATCCCAGTGTGGAGGAGCAGATTCGGCCCGAAGACTGGATCAACGAAAAAGTGGTGGTGGACGAAAAGGTGATCACCTCCCAGGGGCCCGGCACCGCCATCTGCTTCGCCCTGGAGATCGTCCGGCAGCTGGTAGGCGAGGAGAGCTGCGAGACGGTCAGGAACGGCACCCTGGCGACCTACTGCTGCGCGGGAGCGGAGACTTTTGCGCTATGAACGGATGACCCCCTTTCGGGTCATGGACCTGGTACGGCAGGCCCAGGCCTATGAGGATACGATCCATTTCGAGGTGGGGCAGCCGGATCTGCCGCCTCCGCCGGGAGTCAAACAGGCTTTGCAGGAAGCGGTGGAGTGTGAGCGTTTCGCCTATACCGAAAGCATGGGGCTGCGGGAACTGAGGGAGCGGATTGCGGCCCACTACCGGCACGACTACGGTGTGGAGGTCGATCCCTCTCGGATCCTGATCACCCCCGGTACCAGCAACGCCTTTCTGGTGGCCTATCTGCTGACCCTGGAGGCGGGGAGGCGGCTGGGACTGGCTGATCCCTCCTACCCCTGCTATCCCAATTTCGCCGCCATGGTGGATGCCGAGCCGCGTTTTTTCCCGGTGGATCGCGGCAACGGCTATTTGCTGGGGCCGGAGGATCTGGAGGGCACCGCCCTTGATGTCCTGCATATCTCCTCCCCCTCCAATCCCACCGGGACCCTCTACGATGCCGAAGCCCTGAAGCAGCTGGCAGACTACTGTCGGGAAGAGGGGATCGCGCTGATCTCCGATGAGCTCTACCACGGCCTGGTCTATGGTAAAAGAGCCCATACGGCGCTGGAGTTCAGTGACGAAGCGATCGTCATCAACGGATTTTCCAAATACTTCTGCATGCCGGGGCTGCGGATCGGGTGGATGGTCGTTCCCGAAAACCTGATCCGTCCCGCGGAGATCATTGCCCAGAACCTCTTCATCTCGGCGCCCACGTTGAGCCAGTACGCGGCGCTGGAGGCTTTCGATTACGACTACCTGGCGCAGGTTCGGGAGACTTTTCGACGGCGGCGTGACTATCTCTACGAGGTGCTGAATCCGCTTCTGCCTGTCGATGCCAAACCCGACGGAGCTTTCTATCTCTGGTGCGATGTTTCGGCCTACACCGAAGACTCCACGGCTTTCAGCCGTGAGCTGTTGGAGGCGATCCACATCGCCGTGACCCCCGGAATCGATTTCGGCCGTCACGGCACCGCCACCAAGCTACGCTTCGCCTATACCCGAAAGATCGAACATATGGCCGAAGGGGTGGCACGGCTCGAAAACTATCTGAAGGAGAGACCATGATCAGAGTCTATGGTATCAAAACCTGCGATACGGTACGCAAAGCGTTGAAGTATCTCAAAGAGAAAGGGGTCGACTTTGAATTTATCGATTTCAAAAAGACCCCGGTCGGCTGTGATAAGATCGATCAGTGGCTGGCGAAGGTCCCGATGGAGACCCTCTCTAACAAACGGGGGACCAAATACCGGATGCTGAAGCTCAAGGAGCTGAACCTGGACGAAGCGGGGATGCGGGAGTGGCTCTGCAAAGAGAATCTTCTCATCAAACGTCCGGTGATCGAGTTGGAGAATGGAGAGGTCATCGTCGGTTTCGATTCTGAGCGGTATAGGGA
>JALWZI010000210.1 GCA_027002755.1 Campylobacteraceae bacterium
CCCTCTGGTCTACGTGGACTATACCAAGACCAAAGAGAAGGTCAACAAAAAGACCGGGAAGAAAACGGTCAAATTTGCCAGCGTACCCAACAAGAAATTCATGGCTGAGCTGGAAGAGGCACTCAAAACCAAAGGGCTGACGAAAGATTCTCCGATCATCCTGATGTGCCGCTCCGGACACAGAGCTGCCAAAGCAGCCAAAATGCTGGACAAAGCCGGATACAAGAATGTCTACAACCTGGATCAGGGATTCGAAGGGGATAAAGACAAGCAGAAGCATCGTACTGTCAACGGATGGAAGAATGCAGGTCTGCCCTACACCTACAAATTCAATCCCGCGGTTTTCATTCTGGAGCGCCCCGTCAAATAACGAGGCGATCCCGCCTTCCGTTTTCACACCTTTTCCGGGTGTGAGAACAACCTCTTTTTACTCTTTAACCACTTTTTCTCTATCACACTGATTTAAGACCGAAGATTCCGACTTTTTGAAATCGTATCTCTTCGAATCTATTCTGTGAAGGTCAATCGATTCCGTGACCGGGCAGAAGCAGAGCCCCGATCAAAGCGGTAGTACCCGGATGTTGGGGTCGAGTTTCTGTTTGAGAATCCCTTCGATGGCGAAGAGGGTGCCGGTGCTGGCACTGGCACAGCCGCTGCAGGCTCCCAGGTAGCGGATGTAGATGTCGGTATGCTCGCCGTTGTTTTTGATCTCCAGGATCTCCATGTCTCCGCCGTCCATCACCAGCATGGCCCGGATATGTTCGTCAATGACCGCATCGATGGCGGCCCGTTTCTCCTCGACGCTCATCTCTTTGAAGGGTTTGTCGCTCAGAGAGGCTCCTGACGCCTTTTTCTCCTCTTCCATCGTTTTGCGGATCTCTTTGAGCAGATCGACCAGATAGAGGCTCCGGTCCGCCATTCCCCGCCCCGGGGCGATGCAGCTTTTGCAGAAGGCGCCGGCCCGGGTGTAGTCGGTGATCGCTTCGATGCTGTCCAGGTCGAAGTCCCGGATCGCCTTTTCGATCTGGATACGGTTCACTCCGGCACATTCACAGACCATCTCCGAAGCCTCCGGTTCTTCGCCTTGGATCCGTTTCACGGTAGCGGCGATGGCATCCAGCACGAAGAGGATCTCGTACTGTTTCTCCGGCGGCAGAGCCGGATTGGAGGGGTGGTCTCTGAGGAAATACTCCAGCGATTTGTAGTTGATATTGGCGGCTTCCTGCAGGGTTTTGTTGCGGCAGAGCAGCGCCGCCATGTCCGCTGCCGCCCGCAGGGCGGGAGAACCGAAAAGTTCGTAGCGGCAGGCGATGATCCGCTGTTGAGCGGGATCGATCACCCAGTACCAGCGCAGCTGCATTCCCGTTTCGGCCCTGCCGTAATCGTGAACATGGAGTTCGCCCTCGAGCCGGGCGGCCTCCTCTTCGTCCAGTCGACCGTTGTTTTTGGGTTTTTCCGCCAGCATCTCTATCTTGAAGGGGTAGGATTCCCAGTGGCTCTTGGCCAGGATATCACTCTTGCTCATGCCTGCTCCTTTGTATCTTCATCCAGAGTGGAGAAACTCCGCAGATACTCCAGGGATTTTTTGATTGCTTCGATGGTGTGGTTGATCTCCGCTTCGGTGGTGTTGCGGTTGAGGGCGAAGCCGACGGTGCTGTGGCGCAGCACCGGATCGAGGCCCAGGATGTCGGTCAGGGGCCGTTCCCGCCACTCCCCGAAGGGGTGGACCGTGGCCGAATAGGCGGCGACACCCTCCCGGTTGAGTTCGTAGAGCATCGATTCGCTCTCGACCCCGCGGAAAGCGGCCAGTACCGTGTTGGGGGTCCGCAGAGCCCAGGGGACCAGGATCTCCACACCGGGAAGCCCCCGGAGGGCCTCTTCGAGCTTGTCACGAAGATCCCGCATATCCTCCACCTCGAAGCCCAGGGCGTCGGCAGCGATCTCCATCGCTTTGCCCAGGCCGACGATACCGGGGATATTGAGGGGTCCGCCCCGCAGGGCTTCGGCCTTCATACGGCCGCCGGGGATCAGCGGGAGCAGCTCCGTCCCCTCTTTGAGAAAGAGTCCGCCGGTCCCCACGGGAGCGTGAAGCGTCTCGGAGGAGAAGGTGAGGAAGTCCGCCTGCAGGCGCTGCAGGTCCACGGGGATCCGTCCCATGGCCTGGGTGGCGTCAGTATGAAAGGGGACTTCGTAACGGCGGCAGATCTCGGCGATCTCCTCCACCGGATTGATGGCACCGCTCTCACCGTCGACCATGGAGACGGAGACCAGTGCCGTGCGGGGAGTGAGGTAGTCGGTCAGCCGCTCGGGATCGACGATCCCGTCACTGTTGACGGGCAGATAGTTGACCCGGCACCCCTGCTCCTCGAGGAAGCGGGCCATCTCCAGGATCGAGAGGGGTTCCCGCTCGGAGACGATGATGTTGTTCTTGCGTCCGGTGAGAATGAAACGGGTATAGGTGCTCATAAAGACGGTGCTGTTGGATTCGGCGGCTCCGGAGGTAAAAAGCAGCGTATCCTTCTCGGAAGCGTGCAGACCGGCGTAACACTTCTCCACCGCTTCGTTGTAGGCCTTGCGGCTGGCGGCGCCGAAATCGTGCAGGGCCGGCAGATCCCCGTAGGGTTCCTGCAAAAAGGGTTCCATCACCTCCCGGACCTGGGGATCGACGGGGGTGAGTCGGTTGTTGTCGAGATAGACCTTCATGGGCGGATGCCTCCTAATGCTGAGTCATTTTGTCAGGTTTGGCCAATTATACCAGATTTCTCTCGACGATCCCGCGCTGCGGCATCTCGGAGTCCGGCGGTGGATCGGGATCAGAAATTGGAGGGAATGTTGGCGTTGATGAGATCGTAGAATTCGTTGCGGGTGCGGATATCTTTTTTGAAGAGTCCGCGCAGGGCCGAGGTGACGGTGGTGGAGTTGATCTTTTCCACGCCGCGCATCTCCATGCACATATGTCGGGCATGGACCACCACCGCTACCCCTTTGGGATGAATGGTTTCGCTGATGGCGTCAGCGATCTGTTCGGTGAGCTGTTCCTGGATCTGGAGCCGCCGGGCATAGAGATTGACGACTCGGGGGATCTTGGAGAGGCCCACCACCTTGCCGTCGGGGATGTAGGCCACATGGGCACGGCCGATGATGGGCAGCATGTGGTGTTCACACAGCGAATAGAATTCGATATCCCGTACCAGGACCATCTCGTCGTTGCTGCTGGAAAAGAGTGCCTTTTCCAGGATCGTTTTGGGGTCTTTGTGGTACCCCTCGGTCAGGAACTCCAGGGCCTTGGCGACCCGGTGGGGGGTCTTGAGAAGTCCTTCACGTTCGGGGTCCTCTCCCAGGTTTTCCAGGATGGTACGCACAGCGTTTTCGATCTTTTTCTCTTTGTCACTCATAAGGGTTTCCTGCTCTGTTTGTTGTGAGGATTGTAGCACAGAAGGGGCTTTTAGCTACTTTTTGGTAAAATCTTTGCCATTTATCATGATATTACAAAGGACCAACCCCGTGGAAATCACAAACGAAAAGATCAACGAAGCCAATCTCCTGATCAAGGGAGAGTTTCCCAAAGAGGCGATCGACGCCCAGGTGGAAAAACTGGCCAAAGAGGCCGGAAAACAGATGAAAGTCGACGGCTTTCGCAAAGGCAAAGTGCCCGCTCACATCGTCAAAAAGATGTACGGGGAGAAGCTGGAACAGGATGCCGAAGGCGAAATCATCCGGGAGATGCTGAACAAAGCCTACGAAGAGGCCGGGATCAATCCCCAGGAGATCATCGGCGAGCCCATGTTCAAAAAGTACGAAAAGGGTGAAGAGAAGATCGAGGCGGAGATCCAGATCTGCCTTCGTCCCAAGTTCGACGTGGAGGGATACCAAAAGGCCGTCCCCGAGTATGAGCTTCCCGAAGTAAGCGATGAAGAAGTCGAGGAGCGGATCAAAGCCCTGGCGGAGCAGGCGGCTCCCCTGGTGAGCCTGGAGGAGGACCGACCTCTGCAGGAGGGGGATACCGCGGTCTTCGACTTCACCGGCTATCTCGACGGCGAGCCTTTCGAAGGGGGCAGCGCCCAGGACTTTGAACTGAAGATCGGTTCGGGTCAGTTCATTCCCGGTTTCGAAGAGCAGATGATCGGGATGAAAAAGGGAGAGACCAAGCGGATCAAAGTGACCTTCCCCGAAGATTACCAGGCCCCCAATCTGGCCGGGAAGGAGACCGAGTTCGAGATCACCCTCAAGGATATCAAGGTCAAAGCCGAGCCCAAGATCGACGACGAACTGGCCAAAACCGTCAC
>JALWZI010000211.1 GCA_027002755.1 Campylobacteraceae bacterium
TTCTGGGGGTCTTCGGCATCTTCCTCAAGCGCAACTCCGCCAAGCAGGCCAAGGCGGGCAAAGCCCTGCGGATCAAAGGGCTGCCCAAAGCGAAGAAAAAAGCCGTCATTCTGGCCCGGGCCAAGCCCTTTCGCTCTCTTCTCTACGTCCCCGGACATATCACCCTCTATCTGGGCCACTACCGCAACGAACCGGTGATCATGCACACCTACTGGGGGATCCGGCTTAAAGACTGGAGCAAGTACCCGCTCTGTCGCACCATCATCACCACCACCGAACCCGGTCGCGAACTCCCGAACATCCGGGAAAAGAGCAAACTGATCAATACCCTGCAGCAGATCATCACATTCTGACCTCCCTCCCCCGGAATATCCTGTACCGTTCATGAGACTTGTGACGAAGAATTATGGTATGATTCGCCACATCAACTACCACATACAAGACAGGAGTCATATACTTGGATTCTCAACCTCCATCGGGTACTTCCCACCCTTCCCATAACAATACGCTGCATTTTCTCTCCGAATATTCCGATATGATCCTGGGATCGATCTTCGGTCTGTTGGCTTTCTATTTCCATCTGAACCACAGCCCCTACCTCTCGGTAATCAGTGCCGCGGTGGCCATCGGAGCCTTCTCCATCACCGTCGCCGAGATCGCCGAGATTCTGGCGGAGCGCCTGGAGGAGCCCTATGCCAGCTTCGTCCTGACCTTCTCCGCCGTAGCGGTGGAGATCATTCTGCTCTTCATGATCGTCCGGGAAGGGGTCCACAATCCCGCGGCCCTGGAGACGGTCAAAGGGGGGATCATCTCCGCGGTCATCGTGGACATGAACGTGCTGCTGGGGCTGGCGGTCTTCATCGGGGGGCTGAGCTACAAGGAGCAGGAGCACAACGAAGATACCTCCAGCACCTACACCACGATCCTGCTGGTAGCCTCCTCGGCCCTCCTGGTTCCCAGTATCCTCACCTATACCGACAATACCCGGACCCTTTTCGAAGCGTCGGTGATGATCGCCCTGCTGCTGATCAGCTTCTACGTGGCGATCTTCATCTTTCAGACACGGACCCACTCCCACTTCTTCAAAGCCACCGCCAAGAGCCGGCTTTTCAGGATCAAGAAACGCCGGAACGAGGAGGATGAAGAAGAGGACGAGGATTATCTCTTCGAGCGGTTCGGCAACGTGGCCAATTTCATCTCGATCTTCGTTCTGATCTTCGTCATCGGGATGCTGGCAGAACTCTTCGCAACTGATGGGATGCCCATCGCCAAGGAATTGGGGATCTCTACCGGCCTGGCGGGTCTTGTCATCGCCATCATCGCCGTCGCCCCTGAGATCATGACCGCTATCAAAGCGGCCCGCGACGACGAGATCCAGCGGGTCATCAATATCGCCATGGGCGCCTCCACCGTCTCCATCATGCTCACGGTCCCCATCCTCATGGCCCTGGCCTACGGCAACGGCATCCAGCTCACCCTGGATTTCAACGCCTTTCAGGTCGGAGCGCTGATCCTCACCATCATCCTGGCCTGGAAGACCACCGATGACGGCGAAACCAACTACTTCGAAGGGATCAGTCACCTGATGTTCTTCGTGGGCTACGCCATCATCGCGACGCTCTACCACTGAGAAAATGAGGAAGTAGGAGTTAGGAATTAGGAATTAGGAATTTTTGGAAGCGCGAATTCATTCGCGCCAAAAGCAGCGGATGGCTGGACGGAACATTTCGGCAGTTCGCCGGGAATGAATTCCCGGTTCCCAAAAAGCTCCCTATCCTCACATTAAGATTCGCAGCACATGGAAGCCAAAAACAGACGTCAGTACTTCGCGTTTTCTTTTTCTTTGCTTCGTTTCCTTTTTCTTTATTACCATAAATCATCGAATTACCTACGGGTAGTCCTTAAGATTTCTATACGCACATCTTACCTCGTCTCGTTCTCTCAATGTTTGAGGTATATAGTTGGTGCGGTAATAGTCGCGCAACAAAGAAAAAGAAATGAAGAAAAAGACCGGAAGCCAAGGAAGCGTGGATCATTCGCATCCAAAGCGTAGAATTCCGTAGCGAAGCGTTTTAGAAGTTCGCCGGGAATGAATTCCCGGTTCCAATATCGTCAGAGATAGAGGAGGGAGAGGCGTCAGCCGACCATTTCGTCGAGGGTCTCTTCGGGGATCTGATCGAAGTTGAGATACTTGTAGACCTGATCTTTCTTATCCTCGGTAATCTTGCGGTTGACGATCTCCAGATACTCCTCTTTGGTGGGGATGCGCCCCAGCAGGGAACAGACCGCCGCCAGCTCGGAGGAGCCCAGATAGACCTGAGCTCCTTTGCCCATCCGGTTGTCGAAGTTCCGGGTGGAGGTGGAGAAGACCACGGCATTGTCACGGACCCGTGCCTGGTTCCCCATACAGAGGGAGCAGCCGGGAATCTCGGTCCGAGCGCCCGCAGCGCCGAAGACGGCGTAGTACCCCTCTTCGATCAGCTCCTTCTCGTCCATCTTGGTGGGAGGAACGACCCAGAGGCGGGTATCGACGGCCCCTTCACCCTTGAGCACTTCGCCCAGGGCGCGGAAGAGGCCGATGTTGGTCATACAGCTTCCCACGAAGACCTCGTCGATCTTCTTGGGACGCTTCTCGTCGGCCAGCACTTCGCTCAGGGTCGCCACATCATCAGGATCGTTGGGGCAGGCGACGATGGGCTCGGTGATCTCGTTGAGATCGATCTCGATGACCGCTGCATATTCGGCATCTTCGTCCCGCTCCATCAGGGTCGGGTTCTCCAGCCACTCTTTCATCTTGTCGATGCGGCGCTGCAGGGTGCGCTTGTCTTCGTAGCCCTGCTCGATCATCTTCTCCAGGAGCTTGATGTTGGAGCGCAGGTACTCGATGACGGGCTCTTTGTTGAGCTTGACGGTACAGGCGGCGGCGCTGCGCTCGGCGGAGGCGTCGGAGAGCTCGAAGGCCTGCTCGACCTTCAGGTCCTCCAGACCCTCGATCTCCAGGATCCGGCCGGCGAAGACGTTTTTCTTGCCCTTCTTCTCGACGGTGAGCAGCCCTTCCTGAATCGCTTTGTAGGGAATAGCATTGACCAGATCCCGCAGAGTGATACCGGGCTGCATCTGGCCTTTGAACTTGACCAGGACCGACTCGGGCATGTTCAGAGGCATCATGCCGGTAACGGCAGCGAAGGCCACCAGACCGGAACCGGCGGGGAAGCTGATGCCGATGGGGAAACGGGTGTGGCTGTCACCGCCGGTTCCCACGGTATCGGGAAGCACCATCCGGTTGAGCCAGCTGTGGATGACTCCGTCGCCGGGCTTGAGGATCACACCGCCCCGGCTGGTCCAGAAGGGAGGCAGGGTATGCTGCAGCTCCACATCGGCAGGCTTGGGATAGGCGGCGGTGTGGCAGAAGGTCTGCAGCACCAGGTCCGCACCGAAGCTCAGGGCCGCCAGCTCCTTGATCTCGTCCCGGGTCATGGGGCCGGTGGTATCCTGGCTGCCCACGGTGGAGACGACCGGTTCGACGTACATGCCGGGGCGCACCCCCTCCATGCCGCAGGCTTTGCCCACCATCTTCTGGGCCAGGGTGTAGCCTTTGCCGCTGTCGGCGGGCTGTTCGGGCTTGGCGAAGACGTCACTGTGGCCCAGCCCCAGGGCTTCGCGGGCCTTGTTGGTCAGGCCCTTGCCGATGATCAGGGGGATCCGGCCGCCGGCACGCATCTCGTCGGGGAGCGTGTTGGGCTTGAGCTCGAATTCACTGACCACTTCACCGTTTTTGAGGATGACACCTTCGTAAGGCTTGAGAACGATCTCGTCCCCGGTCTCCAGCTTATCGACGGGGGCTTCGATGGGGAGACAGCCGCTGTCCTCGGCGGTGTTGAAGAAGATCGGCGCGATGATGGAACCGATGACCACGCCGCCGGTGCGCTTGTTGGGGACACCGGGGATGTCGTGGCCAAACCACCACTGGACCGAGTTGATCCCGGACTTCCGGGAGCTTCCGGTTCCGACGACATCGCCCACGTAGGCCAGGTCGTTGCCCTTCTCTTTGAGCTTCTTGATGGTCTCAAGGGGCTTCTCCATCCGGTTGACCAGCATGGAGTTGGCATGGAGGGGGATATCGGAGCGGGTGAAGGCCTCGCTGGCGGGGCTCAGGTCGTCGGTGTTGGTCTCGCCCGGCACCTTGTAGACCGTCAGTTTCATCTCTTCGGGCAGAGGCTCGCGGCCCAGGAACCACTCGGCATCGGCCCAGGATTCGAT
>JALWZI010000212.1 GCA_027002755.1 Campylobacteraceae bacterium
CTGGAGATCAGTGAAGCGATCGAAGAGAACAAGGCGATGCTCTCCGACCCCGAGTTCGGCGAACTGGCCAAAGAGGAACTCGCGGAGCTGGAACCGAAGCTCCCGAAGCTGGAGGAGGAGATCAAGGTCCTGATGATCCCCAAGGACCCCAACGACGACAAAAACATCTATCTGGAGCTTCGCGCCGGGGCCGGGGGTGACGAGAGCGCCCTCTTCGTCGAAGATATGTTCCGGATGTACCTGCGCTTCGCCGAGCGCCAGGGGTGGAAAGTGGAGATCGTCAGCTCTTCGGAAGGGACCGCCGGCGGCTACAAGGAGCTCATCGCCCTCATCAAAGGCGAAGGGGTCTACAGCAAGCTCAAATACGAAGCCGGTACCCACCGGGTCCAGCGGGTCCCCGCCACCGAGACCCAGGGGCGGGTCCACACCTCCGCCATCACCGTCGCCGTGATCCCCGAAGTGGAGGATGTGGAGGTCGACATCAAACCCAACGAGATCAAAATGGACGTCTACCGCTCCAGCGGCTGCGGCGGCCAGAGCGTCAACACCACCGACTCCGCCGTCCGTCTGACCCATCTGCCTACCGGGATCGTCGTGGCGATCCAGGACGAAAAGTCCCAGCACAAAAATCGGGACAAAGCGATGAAGGTCCTCAAGGCACGGGTCTACGAGGCGATGATGCGGGAGCAGCTGGAGGAGACCGCCGGTCAGCGCAAGCTCCAGGTGGGCTCCGGCGACCGCAGCGAAAAGATCCGTACCTACAACTACCCCCAGAACCGGATCACCGATCACCGCATCGGCCTGACCCTCTACGCCCTGGACGACGTGATGAACAACGGTACCCTGGAACAGGTCATCGACCCCCTCATCGCCCATGCCCAGGCGGAGGCGATTCAAGAAGCGGGTTTATAAAACCCGCGTCATTGGTCACTGGTCATTGGCGATTGGGAAATCGACCATCCCCCAATGACCAATGACTAATGACCAGTGACTCTTATCTTCCTTTTGAAATTCTCCACCCCGCTCATCAGCCAGAGTTTCGCCTGCTGAACCTCGATCTGGGCATGGACCGACGCAACTCTGGCGCGGGCCGAGGCCAGGTCGGCGATGGAACGGCTCAGCTCATCGGCGCTGGCCAGCTGATTCTCGAAACGGCCCCGGGTCAGTTTGTAGTACTCCTCCTGGGCCTTCACCTGCATCTTCGCACTTTTGAGCCGGGCATAGAGAGCTTCCAGATCGAGACGGGCGTTGCGGATCTCGTTGCGCACTCTTTGGCGGTAGTCGATCAGCGCCGAAGCCCGGGAGAGCTTTTGATAGCGGGCCGCTTCGATCCGATGGCGGTCCTGCCCTCCGTTGAAGAGATTCCAGCTCAGGTCCACCCCCAGATAGCTCCGGTCGGCGTTGGTGAAACCGTCGCCGTTGAGGGCGAGGGTGTCTCCCTGTCGCTTCAGCGCCGCTTCGACCCCGATATGGGGGTAGAGGGTGCTCTCGGCCAGACGGATCTGAGCCTCATCCACCTGCAAAGCACTCTGCAGGATCCGCAGATCCGCCCTATGGGCATAAGCCTCCCGGACCAGCCGGCGGGTCGAGGGAAGTTTCGTCAGAGCGATGGGTCCGGAGATCGATTTCACCGGCTTGCCGCTCAGGTAACCCAGTGTATTGAGCATCTGGGCGATCCGCTTCCGTGTCTGGGCGATCTGGGCATCCATCTCGTAGGCCCGGGCCCGGATATTGTAGAGCGCCGACGGGGGGATCAGGCCGTTTCGGTACATACCCTGAGCCTTTTTCAGTGCCGAGAGCGTCGCCTTTTGGGCTGCCGACTGCGCGGCAAGGACCTGCTGCATTCCCCGGACGGCACTGTAGAGTTCCGCCGCTTTGAGCAGGAGGTTGCGCTGCAGATCCAGAACCTTCAGCCGTGCGGCTTCCCGGCGCCACTTCGCCTGATCGATCCGGGCAGTGACGGCGAAGCCGGTAAAGAGAGGATAGCGCAGGGTCAGTCCCCCGATGAAGTTGCGCGTCTTACCCATGGGCAGGGGCTGGCTGGGCCCCAGGCCGGTATGGAGGATCATCTCGGGGGTCTCCTTGAGCCAGACCCCTCGGATCTCGGCATCCAGGCTGGGCAGCAGCGCTCCTTCGGCAGCCCGGGCCGACTCCTCCGCCGCCCGGGAGAGCATCCGGGCACTCTCCACCGCCGGGGTATGCAAGATCCTGGAGGCGATCTGGCGATAACCCTCCGCCTGAAGCAGACTGCCCCCCAGGAGGATCCCCAGCACAACCGTTATCCCCTCTCTGCCTCGCCATCGTTTCATGATCCTTCTCCTTTGTTTATCCTGCTTCGGCCTCTAAAAAGAAGCAGGACGAAAAGTGAACCTACCAGCCCCCAGTAGGCAGCGTGCATAAAGGTATTGTAGAATCCGTAATTGTATCCCATAAAGGTTTCGTAGTTGCCGAAAAGCACCCGGACCTGCTCCATCGTCATTCCCGAGAGTGTCTGCAGCTTATGCAGAAACCAATCCAGATACTCCAAGTTCTGCAGTTCCTCCATCCTCAGAAAATGCAGGTTCTTGAAGTACTCCATATTGTTGGTCGCTAGTGCCGTTCCGAAACTTCCGCCCACGAAGCGGAAATAATCCATCAGCACGATCGCCAGCTCCCCTTTGTGCCCCGGTGCGTTCTGAAGCACCATCACCGTCACCGGAGCGAAAAAGAGTCCCATCCCGATCCCGAACGGAACCGTCAGGAGCATCGCCTGATGCAGCGGCGTGTAGTAGTTGAGCCTCGGCAACAGCCAGAACGACGCGACAAGATAGACCAGAGTGGCCAGGGCTACAGTCCGCTTGGCACCGATCTTGTCCGACAGCATCCCCGCCAGGGGCGAAAAGATCCCGATAAAGACGGCAAAGGCGAAAACGGCGATCCCCGCCTCGAGTGTCGGCAGCTGTTTGACATGCTCATAGTAGACCGGCAGCAGATAGAAATACTGATACATGGAAAAACCGAGGATAAAGAAGTAGATCATCATTCCGTTGGCAAAGAGCGGATTGCGAAAGAGGGAGAAATCGATCAGCCGGTACTTCGACCACATCTCACTCAGGGCATAGAGGCCGAAGCCGGCAATACTGACGAGCAGGAGCAACCCGATCAGCGAACTGTTGAACCAGCCGTACTGCTGCCCCCGGGAGAGCATCACCAGCAGGGAGACCGTGCCCATGGATAGCAGTATGAAACTGATAAAATTGAACCTCAGCTTTTCGAAAAAGCGCTCACGGGGCAGAAAAACCATCCCGGCCGTCACCAGCAGCGCTCCCACCGGAACATTGATAAAAAAGACCATCCGCCAGTTGTAGTACTCGGTCAGATACCCCCCGATCGTGGGCCCCAGCGCCGGGGCGAAACTCACTCCCAGGCCGTAGAGCCCCATGGCCAGGCCCTGCTTCTCGGGAGGAAAGTAGCTGAAGATCATGATGTGGCTGGTCACCATGATCAGCGCCTCCCCCGTCCCCTGGATCACCCGAAAAATCACGATCTCGGCCAGGGTAGAGGAGAGCCCGCAGGCCAGAGATGCAACGGTAAAGAGTGCCACTCCGGCAAGGAAGACCCCCTTGGCACCGAAGCGTTTGATGAGATATTCGGTGATCAGCAGAGCGATCGCCGCCGCCACCATATAGCTGGTGATGATCCACTGCACTCCGTACATATCCGTCGCCAGCGGCCCCGTGAGCTTGGGGACGATCACATCCACCACCGTGGTATCGAGTATCGCCATGAACGCACCGGTCATGACGATGATGGAGAAGATGGCGCGTTCTTTCGAAGAAATATCCCACGGATTTTTCTTCGAGTTATTGGCCAATTGGTCATTGGTCATTGGGACCCCCGGTACTTGCAATAAAACCATTCAATTGCTTGCCGGCCTGATTGAGGCGCGATAACAAATGTTCAAATGTCTCTTTGTCGATAAAATCTCTTTTGAACAGAAGTAATAGCCAATGTTTTGACTCCCATAAAGAACCTCGTGCGTTATAATAAAACTTCACCTTATCACGATAATGAAACCTGCCATATCCTTCTGCAATATTAGCTCCAATCGAATCGATAGCACGTATGAATTGGTTTCCCATTCCAAATTTGACCTCTTGGGATAGGCGAAGATAAATTTCCCATCCCAATTCACTCAATTCCAAAGCATTTTGATACACTTTCAGGTTTCCCAAACTCTTTTCGTGCATCACATCCTCCCCAAT
>JALWZI010000213.1 GCA_027002755.1 Campylobacteraceae bacterium
GAGCAGAAACAGTAACGTTTTCTCCGCGCGAGGCACCCGTCTCCGCCTCCCCCCTCCTTCTCCTTTACAAATCCCCGCCCCTGTAAGCAAAAAGAGGTTAGAATACCCCCATCAAACCCGACAGCTGGGTTAAATTCCAAATCATCCAAAGGATCGTCAGATGCTCGAAGAGATTTTTGAAGAAGCAAAAGACCATATGGCCAAAAGTATCGAGGCGATGAAACGCGATTTCGCCACACTGCGGACCGGCAAGGTCACCACCCAGATCGTCGACAACATCAAGGTGGACTATTACGGGACCCCCACGCCTCTCAACCAGGTGGGAAGCGTCGTTGTCCAGGACGCTACCACCATCGCCATCAACCCCTGGGAGAAGTCGATGCTTTCCGAGATCGAACGGGCGATCCAGGAGGCCAATATCGGAGTCAACCCCAACAACGACGGCGATTTCATCAAACTCTTCTTCCCCCCCATGACGGTGGAACAGCGTCAGGAGATCGTCAAACAGGCCAAGCAGATGGCGGAAAAGGCCAAAGTGGCTATCCGCAATGTCCGCAAAGAGGCCAACAACAAGATCAAACGCCTCGAACACGACAAAGAGATCAGTGAGGATGAGATGAAGCGGGCCCTGGACCAGGTCCAGAAGCTCACCGACGAGTTCATCGCCAAGGTCGATGAATCCCTCAAGGCCAAAGAGGCCGATATCCTCCGGGTCTGATCGCCATGGACGTCGAAAAGATCTACAAGGATGCCGGCGCCCTCCTGGAAGGGCACTTCATCCTCTCCAGCGGCAATCACTCCAACCGCTATCTCCAGAGCGCCAAAGTCCTGGAGGATCCCAAAAGGGCCGAAATGCTGGCGACGGAATTGGCGAAGCGCATCCGGGAGAGCGGTCTGGAGATCGACACCGTCTGCGCTCCCGCCCTGGGCGGCGTGCTGGCTGGCTACGAACTGGCCCGTGCGCTGGAGGTGCGCTCGATCTTCGTGGAGCGCAAAGAGGGACGGATGCAGCTTCGCAGGGGCTTCGAAGTCCAACCCGGCGAAAAGATCCTCATCTGCGAAGATATCATCACCACCGGTGGTTCGGCGATGGAGGCGGCGGAGATCATCGAATCACTGGGCGCCGAGGTGGTCGGTTTCGCCGCGCTGGCCAACCGGGGATTCTGCGCCCGGAGCGGCAGCGGCAAAGCCCCCAAACCCGAGTGTAAACTCCCTGCCGACAAACCCTTCTTCGCCCTGGCCGATTTCGAATTCGAGATGTACACTCCCGAAGAATGCCCCATGTGCAAAGCGGGAAGCGAAGCGATCAAACCGGGAAGTCGGGGGAATTAGCGCTGGCCCAAAACGGGCCAGCGAGTAATTGGTTATTGGTAATTGGGGGAGTAGAAAGTGTGAATACCTTCTCCGATGGAAAAGATCTATTTGTCTTTTTTGGGAGTGACATACATGGAGATGTAGCGCCCTTCCTGATGGGGAGCTTTCTCCAGTGTGCCTAGATCTTCGATCATAGGCCAGACCCGGTTGAGGACCTCGACACCCAGTTCGGGGTTGGCCATCTCACGGCCTCTCAGAAAGACCCTGAGCTTGACGTGCTTGCCTTTCTCCAGGAACTCCCGGGCATGTTTGACTTTGTAGGCGATATCGTTGTCGGCGATCTTGCAGGAGAACTTGACCTCTTTGACCTCGATCTTCTTCTGGTTCTTCTTCGCCTCTTTTTTCTTCTTTTCGAGCTGGTATTTGTGCTTCCCGTAGTCCATGATCTTGGCTACGGGCGGGGTGGCGTCGGGAGAGATCAGGACCAGATCCAGTCCTTTCTCCTCGGCGATCTTCAGCGCCTCCTCACGGGGAATGATCCCGTACTGCTCTTTGTCATCCCCGACGACGCGAAGTTCCCGCGCCCGGATGGCGTCATTCATAATGACGCTGTCCTCTCTTCTCTTTCCCCGTGTATTGCGCTGATGTTTGCTCAAATTTTCCCTTCTTGAAGTTGTTGGCTCAATTGTAGCATAAAATCGTCAGCCGACAGGTTATACTGCTCCTTTTTACGGCGGTCGCGAATGGCGACGCTGCGCTGTTTGACCTCTTCGTCTCCCACAATCACCACGTAGGGGACCTTCTGCTTCTCCGCCAGGCGGATCCGTTTGTTCAGCGAGTCGTTCCGGTCGTAGATCTCACTGTCGATCTCCCGCTCCGTCAGCTCCGCCGCCAGCTCCCGGGCGTAGGCGGCATGCTCCGCCGCGATGGGAACGAAGATCACCTGGGTCGGAGCGATGAAGAAGGGGAACTCTCCCGCGTAGTGCTCGGTCAGGATCGCGATAAAGCGCTCGAAGCTCCCGAGGATCGCCCGGTGGATCATCACGGGGCGTTGGCGGGTGTTGTCCTCGGCTACATACTCCACATCGAAACGCTCGGGGAGGTTGAAATCCACCTGGACGGTCCCGCACTGCCATTTACGACCGATGGCATCGGTGATCTTGACATCGATCTTGGGGCCATAGAAGGCGCCGCCCCCCTCGTCGATCCCGTACTCGAGGCCGTTTTCGTCCAGGGCCTCTTTGAGCGCGTTGGTAGCGATCTCCCAGACCGCATCGTCTCCAATAGCCTTCTCGGGTTTGGTGGAGATCTCCATCGTATAGTCGAAGCCGAACTTCTTCATCACCGCATCGACGAACTCCACCACCTCCAGGACCACCGGCTTGATCTGCTCGGGGGTGCAGAAGATGTGGGCGTCGTCCTGGGTGAACTCCCGCACCCGCAGCAGGCCGTGGAGCACTCCGCTCTTTTCGTGGCGATGGACCACGCCGTATTCGAAATACTTCAGGGGCAGATCCCGGTAGCTTTTGGTGGAGTGTTTGAACATCAGGATATGGCCGATGCAGTTCATGGGCTTGAGGCCGTACTCCTGGCCGTCGATCTCAGTGAGGTACATGTTTTCCCCATAGCAGGCGTAGTGGCCGCTGGTGCGCCACATCTCGGCTTTGAGGATCTCGGGCCCCCGGACCGGCTCGTAGCCCCGGCGACGGTGGGAACGCCAGAGGATCTGCTCCAGTTTGCTGCGAAGCCGGGCTCCTTTGGGCAGCCAGAAGGGCAGCCCCGCCCCCGCCTCCTCGTCGAACATGAAGAGCTCAAGTTCGGTTCCCAGTTTGCGGTGATCGCGCTTTTTGGCCTCTTCCATCATCTGGAGATAGTTCTTAAGCGCCTCTTTGTCGGCGAAAGCCACCCCGTAGATCCGGGTCAGCATCTCGGCATTCTCGTCCCCGCCCAGGTAGGCACCGGCCACCCGGGTCAGTTTGAAGTTGTGAAGGTAGCGGGTGTTAGGGACATGGGGCCCGCGGCAGAGATCCTCGAACTCTCCCTGGCGATAGATCGAGACCCTCTCCGAGGGGATGTTTTTGAGCACCGCCTGTTTCAGATCGTCGTTTTTGAACTTCTCCACCGCCTCGTTTTTGCTGATCTCGTACTTTTCGATGGGGATCTTTTTCTTGACCAGCTCTTTCATCTTTTTTTCGATCTTTTTGAGGTCCTCTTCCCCGATCTTTTCGGAGGTCCGAAAATCGTAATAGAACCCTTCATCCACAACCGGTCCGACAAAGAACTGGGCATCGGGATAGAGCTCCCGGATCGCCTGGGCCATCAGATGGGCCGTAGAATGGCGGATGATCTCCAGGGCTTCGGGAGAGTTGTCGTAGGCTATCTCCCGGCATCCTTCACAGGAGCCTCCGGCACTTTGCGTATCGAGAATCTCTCCGTCAGCTTTCACGTAGCCGATAATATTTTCGCTCACAGCCATCCTTTTGAATCGCAGCACTTTTTGCCACAGAATAATGGGGCAAATTATAGCAGATTGGGATTAGAAAATTACTCCGCTTCTCCCCTGTGTTATACTATGGAAATTATGTAGAGAATTACCGATTCCATCCCGACAGTTGTGAAAGGATATAAAAATGCGTAAAAAGACCATCATTGCAGGAGCCCTATTGATCCTGGCAGGTGTTTCACTCTCAGCCCAGGGGACTGCTGCCACTCCCAATCCGACAGATGCCGCCCAGGCGTCCGCTCCCTCTCCTGCGACGACAGCCCGGACCGCGGGAACTCTCGGCACGACCCCGACATCCCAAAGCAGTGCCGCCGCACCCGCACAGGGGACGGCACCGACGACATCCACCGCACCCCGGGCCGCAGAGCCCCAGGCAACCGTTCAACCCCAGGCAACGTCCGCTGC
>JALWZI010000214.1 GCA_027002755.1 Campylobacteraceae bacterium
TAGGTCTGGATGTTGACGACCTTGACCCGATCGGGATTGGAGAGTTTGCGGTCGGTGACCCGGGACCAGAGGATCGGGTGCATCTCCGCCATGTTGGATCCCCAGGCGACGATGGTATCGGTCAGTTCGATATCGTCGTAGCATCCCGAGGGTTCGTCGATTCCGAAGGTCTGATAGAATCCGACGACCGCCGACGCCATACAGTGGCGGGCATTGGGGTCGATGGCGTTACCGCGGAAACCTCCTTTGACCATCTTCTGGGCGGCATACCCCTCCATGATGGTGTACTGGCCGGATCCGAAGACGGCGACCCCTTCGGGGCCGCTCTCTTTGAGGGCTTTCTTGATGGCACGTTCCATCTCGTCGAAAGCACGCTTCCAACTGACGGGGCGGAACTTGCCCTTCTTGTCGAACTCCCCTTTGTCGTTCATCCGGAGCAGAGGCACCTTGAGGCGGTCGGCTCCGTACATGATCTTGGCGTTGAAGTATCCTTTGATACAGTTCAGACCACGGTTGACCGGTGCAGCGGGGTCCCCTTTGACCGCGACGATCTTGCCGTCTTTGGTGGCCAGCATGATCCCGCATCCGGTACCACAGAAGCGGCAGGGCGCTTTGTCCCAGCGCCAGCCCTCTTCACCTTTCGCCGCGGCGGCCTGTACCTCGGAGGGAACAGTGATGCCCACGGCACTCGCGGCGGCCGCGGCCGCCGAACTCTTCAAGAAATCTCGTCGATTCATTCCCATTATAACCTCCTGTATGTTTACGGGATAGCCACATTTTAACGCGTTGGTTCAACGGAATTGTTGACGGGAATCAATTGGACTGAAAATAACGAAAACATAACGTTCCAGGCTCACCGATTGATGCCTGTCAAGAGAAAAAAATTTTCGATCCAGTACAATCAGAATATCTTAAGTTCGGAAGGAGTGGTGAGATGCGGGAGGAACTGCTTTATCGGATGCAAAACGCCTTTCCTCTGACGGCAAAACCCTTCGAGGCACTGGGCAGAGAGCTCGGCCGGAGCGAAGCGGAGGTCCTGGAGGAGGTCCGTCGTCTCAAAGAGGAGGGGATCATCCGTCAGACCTCCGCGATCTTCGATACCAAGAAACTGGGGTACCACTCCTCACTGGTGGCCTTCAAAGTCCCGGAAGAGCGGATCGAAAGTGCCGCGGAGGCGATCAACGCCCACCCCGGCGTCAGCCACAACTACCTGCGCAACCACGACTTCAATATCTGGTTCACACTGGCAGTTCCCCCTGACTCCCGACTGGGGCTCCCCGGGACCGTGGAGCGGCTCAAGGCGATGAGCGGTGCGGAGGAGGCGATCATCCTGCCGACGCTCAAGATGTTCAAGATCTCCGTCAAGCTCGATACCACCGGAAAACAGAGCAAAAAAGAGCGGGTACACCGCAAAGAGCACAAACCCCTCAAGATGCGGGCCCGCCACTTCGCCGTCATCCGGGAACTGCAAAAGGACCTCCCTGTCGTCTCCGAACCCTTCGCCGAAGCGGCCCAACGGCTCAACATGGAATACGACGAGCTCTTCGATCTGGCACACAAGCTCAAAGAGGCGGGGGTGATGCGACGCTTCGCCACGATCCTCAACCACCGGAAAGCGGGATTCACCGCCAATGCCATGAGTGTCTGGGACGTTCCGGAGGAACGGGCGGAGGAGCTGGGCAGACAGATCGCCGAGTTCCGGGCCGTGAGCCACTGCTACCTGCGCCCCCGATACCCCAACTGGCCCTACAATCTCTTCGCCATGGTCCACGCCACCAGTCAGGAGGCCTGTGACGATATCATCCGGGAGATCGCCGAAGAGACCGGTCTGACCAAGTACGGCAAGCTCTACTCGACCCGGGAGTTCAAAAAGAAACGGCTTGTCTATTTCGATCCCGCCTTCGAAGAGTGGGAAAGGAAGTATGGGAATTAGGGCGAAAGCCTTGCTTTCGAATGGAGAATGGATAATTGAGAATGGATAATTTCAGCATCCTGCTCCCAATCTACTCAAAATCCTGAATTCTCCATTCTACATTCTCAATTCTCAATCATCAATTCCCATCTCTTTCTTGAAATCGGCGATGCAGTTGCTGCAGGTTTTGATCTTGTTGTTCTCGATCACCTGCTCCAGTGCCAGAGGATCGAGTACCGTCACCTCATGGCTTTTGTTCACTTCGATGAGCCCCTCTTTTTTCATCTTGTTGAAGATCCGGGAGAGGGTCTCGGGTGTGAGGTTGAGGATCGAGGCGACCTCGTTGTACTTGAGTTTGCTGAAGATCTCACTGTTCTCCAGCAGCATCTTGGCCACTTTGGCCTCGGAGGAGAAGATCGTCTCTTTGTGGATCAGAGCCGAGAGGACCATGATCTTGGAGGTGAGCGATTTGATGATCTCCAGGGAGAAGTCGCTGTCAGAGAGATGCTTGTAGATATATTCGTAGGGGATCAGCGCCATCTTGCCGTCGGTGACGAACTCGCAGGTGGCGGGGAAAGGCATCCGCTCGAAACAGGCATACTCTCCGACCACCGCCGGAGCGTCGAAACGGTTGATCTGGATCTGGGTTCCCTTGGGGGAGGTTTTGTAGAGTTTGACGGTCCCCTCGATCACCACATAGAGGTACTCTCCCCGGTCCCCTTCGTAGAAGACGATCCCCTCTTTGCCGAAATGACGGATGACGGCATGCTCCTTGATCTCGGATACATGACGCTCCGACAGCTTGGAAAAGAGTTGTATCTCTCTCAGATCATACATTCACTACCACCCTTTTAATGAGGATCTATTGTAACAAAGAATCCTGACCCTTCCATGAAAGAGGGCTGAAAAGCTCCGAATTCATCCTGCCTGTTCCGAGAGGCAGCAGCCGACCGTTCCCGTTTCAGAGCCATTCACTCTTTTTCGAACCAGCTGAGCTGTTCATGCAGTTCCACGACCTTTCCCACGACGATCAGTGCCGGCGTGGGGAGATCTTTCGCCCGCTCGTAGATATCCTCCAATGTTCCGATGACGGTCTTCTCATCCGGCCAGGTCCCTTTGCTGATGACGGCGATGGGGAAATCTCTGGGTTTGCCGATCTCGATCAGCTTGTCGACGATGTATTTGAGGCGATGAAGCCCCATCAGGAAGACGATCGTATCGTCGCTTTTGTAGTTCTCCCAGGGGATCTGGCTCTTCTCTTTGGCCGCTTCGTGCCCGGTAACCACCCGGAAACTGACGGTGATCCCCCGATGGGTGACCGGGATCCCCGCATACTCGGGCACGGCGATGGCGGAGGTGACCCCGGGAACGAATTCGAACTTCACCCCCCGCTCCCGCAGGTAGAGCCCCTCCTCTCCGCCCCGGCCGAAGACCAGAGGATCCCCTCCTTTGAGGCGCACCACATTGTCGTACTTCAACGCGGCCTGATAGATCACTTCGTTGATCTCCTCCTGGGGCAGGGTATGGTGGCTGTCGGCCTTGCCCACATAGATGAATTCGCATCCATCCTTCGCCTCGGCGAGGATCTCGGGATTGGCCAGCCGGTCATAGATGATCACGTCGGCCTGACGGATCACCCGCAGGGCTTTGATCGTCAGCAGATCGAGTGCGCCGGGGCCGGCACCGGTGAGATAGACCATTCATGCTCCTTGAATAGAAACTAGTAACGAGTAACTAGTAACTAGTAATTTTTATTTAGGCTCTGCTTCGTTCTGGACTTGTCATCATGAAATTGAGTCAGAATATCGGAGACATTGGTGACTGCCCCATAAAAGTTCTCCATCCTCAATTTTCAATTCTCAATTTTTCATGCCCCACTTGCAATCTCAGCCTTGCTGAGATAGCACGACGGGTCTTCCGCCCAGAGATCACCGTGGATGGCGTAGGCGCGGCTCCGGCTGCCGCCGTTGCAGATGTCGATGACCCCGCAGTCGGCACATTTTCCCGAAAGTATGCGGGGATGCTCCCGGAGTCGGGTCAGCATCTCGTTCTTCTCATCCAGCCAGATCTCGCTGAAGGGCTTCTCGGTCATGTTCCCGATCGTAAAGGGGAAGAAGGGATCGGGTTTGACGTTGCCTTGCCAGTCGATGTTGACCAGCTTGCGCCCGGCACTGTTGCCGCCCCAGGCCAGGAGGCGTCGGCGCATCTCTTCCTTGAGATCCGGATAACGTTCGGCGAATTTCTCCAGGAAAAGGATCGCATCCATCTCCATATTTCCGGTGACGATATCGATATCCCTCCCCTCCT
>JALWZI010000215.1 GCA_027002755.1 Campylobacteraceae bacterium
GCCGGTCCCAAAGAGGCTCCCGCTGCCAAGGCCCCCAAGGTCAAACCCCTGACCCCCGAAGCGGAGAAGGCTGCCTACGCACTCTTTGACGTCTTGAAGATGAAAGAGGGGATCCGCACGGCACTGAACCGTTCCCTGGAGATCCAGGTGAAGCGTCAGCCGGCGATGGCCCCCTATGAGGATATCTACAAAAATTTCTTTCACAAGTACACAAAGTGGGAGGATATGAAAAAGGATCTGGCCAAGCTCTATGCCCAAGCCTTCACCGCCGAGGAGATGAAGGAGCTGACCAAGTTCTACTCCTCCAAGGTCGGTCAGAAATCCCTGACCATGCTGCCCCGCCTGACCCAGCTCAGTATGCTGATGGCCCAACAGCGCATCGCCAAACATGCGGATGAGCTGAAAAAAGCGGTCGCCGAAAAGGCCAAAGAGCTCGATGCCGCCGCCAAAGCCGAAAAGAAAAAGTAATCACTCTTCCAGTTCCCGGGGATAAAGACGGAGAAAGAGCTCTCCGTCCCCCGGAGCGATCTCCTTCCATCGTTTCCCTTTGATCTTCATACCAATAACCGCGCCGGTGGGCAGCCACTCCAACGATCGATCGCCTGTGAGCAGTACCGCCAGTTCGCTGATACCGGGATTGTGCCCGATTACCAGAAGGTCGCTGATCTTCTCATCTGTCGCGGCGATCTCCTCCAGGATCGTCAAAGCGTCGGCCTCGTAGAGCGCCGGATCGAGCTGAAGTGGCGGCTTCGCTTCCGCTGTGAAGGCCCGCAGGAGCCTTTTGGCGGTGGCACGGGCCCGTTTGGCGTCGCTGGCGAGGATCAGCTCCGGGAACAGCCGGCGACGGACCAACTCCCGACCGATCCGCTCGGCGGCCCGTTTCCCCCGACGGTTCAGAGGGCGTTCATGGTCCGGCAGAGGTTTTTTCCAGCTCGATTTGGCGTGTCGCATCAGATAGAGGGTCTTTTCCATCACTTGCACTCCTTCGACTCGATTTTCCTCCCGGAAAAATCGCCTTTTTACGGAGAAAAATCCCAATCTTCGATAAAATATATCACAAAACAAATGCAACAGGAACGAAAGAGCATGGAAACATTCCTCGAAAAAGCGAAAGCGAGCAGTGCGATCGCCGCGACACTGGACGGTCGGACCAAAAGCCGGGTGCTCACGACGATGGCCGAGCGCCTGGAGCAGGCGACGGAGTCGATCCTCCGGGCCAACGCCCTGGATATGCAGGCAGCGGAGGAGAACAATCTGGGAAGCGCCCTGAAGGATCGGCTCTATCTGGATGGGAAACGGGTGTCGGCCATGGCGGAGTCGCTGCGTCAGATCGCCGCACTGCGCGAGCCCGTCGGCCGGGTTCTGGAAGGGTGGCGCAACGAGGCGGATCTGCGGATCGAGAAGGTCTCGGTGCCCATCGGGGTGATCGGGGTGATCTACGAGTCCCGTCCCAATGTCACTGCCGATGTGGGGGCGCTCTGTTTCAAGAGTGGCAATGTGGCCATCCTCAAAGGGGGCAAAGAGGCGGAGCACTCCAACCGGGCCATCGCCGAAGTGCTTCAGAGTGTCCTGGCGGAGCAGGGGCTTCCCCGGGAGATCATTTCGCTGCTGCCCGACAGCTCCCGGGAGGGGGTGGCCACTCTGATCCGACAGGACCGCTATGTGGACCTGATCGTCCCACGTGGCGGCGAAGCCCTCATCCGCTACGTGGCTGAAAACGCCACCGTCCCCGTGGTCAAGCACGACAAAGGGCTCTGTCACACCTACATCCATGCCGAAGCGGACCCGGAGATGGCTGCGACGATCGCCATCAACGCCAAATGTGACCGCCCGGGCGTCTGCAACGCTATGGAGACTCTGTTGGTGGATCGGGCCATCGCGCCGGAGATGCTGCCGAGACTCTATGACCTCTTCAAGGCTGCGGGAACACAGCTGCGAGCCGACGAGAGAGCGCTGGAGTTCATCGAAGCGGCCCTGGCAAGTGAAGAGGATTGGGACACCGAGTACCTGGCCAATATCCTGGCGGTCAAGGTCGTCGACGGGATCGAGGAGGCCATCGCCCATATCCGGCGCCACGGCTCCGGCCACTCCGAAGCCATCGTCACCGAAAACTATTCGGCGGCGGAACGGTTCCTCGACGAAGTGGACGCCGCCTGCGTCTATGTCAACGCCTCGACCCGCTTCACCGACGGGGGAGCTTTCGGCTTCGGGGCGGAGGTGGGGATCTCTACCAACAAACTCCACGCCAGAGGCCCCATGGGGATCGACGAACTGACCACCTACAAGTACAAGATCTACGGTAAAGGACAGATCCGCTGAGGGTCGGAGAGATGGAAAAAACGGTCCTGCAGATCGAGGAGCTCTCCTTCGCCTATCCCGGTCGATCGGCACTCTATGAGGAGTTTTCTCTGACGGTCGCACGGGGGGAGTGTATCGGCATCGTCGGCCCCAGCGGGGTGGGCAAATCGACCCTCTTCGAGCTGATCGCCGGCAATCTCCGGCCTCGGAAAGGGAAGATCAGCCATGGCCGGCTTGCCTGGATCTTTCAGGACCCCTACAGCTCCTTTCATCCCTCCTATCCGATCCGCGAGCAGATCGAGGATGTGGCGACTCTGCCGGAAGATCCGGTCCTGATCGAGTCGTTGGACCTGGATCCCGCCCTGCCGGAGAAGCTCCCCCACGAGCTCTCCGGCGGACAGCTGCAACGATGCAGCATCCTGCGGGCCCTGCGGATGGCACCGGATCTGCTGCTCTGCGACGAGCCGACCAGTGCCCTGGACAACATCACCCAACTGGAGACGATGAAGTTTCTGATGAAGTTTCTGGACCGGGTTGGGATCCTGCTGATCACCCACGATCTGGACCTGGCCCGCTGGGCCTGCGACCGGATCATCGACCTGACGGAAGAGGCGACGGAGTCTTTGGAAAGGGTCGGGACATGAAGAGTGTGAAGGCATTGCTGCTCGGTCTGCTCCTCACCGGTGCGCCGGCTATCCTGACGGCAGCTTCGGCAAGCGAAACAGTCCCCAAAACCCAGGCCGAGGCCGAAGTCAAAACAGTGCCCATAGAGATCCGCGGCCTGAAGCACCTGGAACCGGACGACGTCTATGAGGTGCTGGGGGTGAAGGTGGTGCCGTGGTATCAATTCTGGGCGGACCACACGAAACGGATCCCGGTAGAGCTGATCGGACAGATCCCCGATACCCTTCGGGGCTTTCTCGACAGCAAAGGGTACTACGACGCCACCTTCACCGTCAGCAAAAGCGCCGACAAAGTGGTGGTGATCATCGACGAGAAGAAGCCGGTGACCGTCGCGGATATCAATATCAGCAGTGATTTCCCCATTCGGGATATCGTCACTTTCAAAAAAGGGGATCCCTTCGAGACCGAGCGTTTCACCACGATCAAGAGCAAGATACGCAGCGCACTGCTGCGGGAGGGGTACTGCAGCTACGACCTGGATACCAAAGCCTATGTGGACCTGGAACGCCGGACGGTAGATCTGGTCTACCGCCTGGCCAAAGGCGGGCTCTGTCACTTCGGCAACACCACGGTGGTGGAGAAGCCCGAGAATCTGCGGGATGCGGTGATCCTCTCCCGGATGCGCTACCGGCCCGGGGACATCTATACCACCGAACGGATCAACGAGAGCTACGGGGCATTGAACGAACTGGGGATGTTCGGACGGACCCTGATCGATACAAGGATAAAATATTTCAACGAGGTCCGTCCGGAGGTCCATACCACCCTCAAAGAGAAGCTTCACCGATATACCGTGGCGGTGGGATACGACTCCCAGGTGGGGTTCCGGATCCGGGGGACCTACGATCAGTTCGACTTCCTGGGGGACGGTCGCAAACTGGGACTGGTGGCCCAGTACTCTTCGGAGGAGAAGGAGCTTTCGGCCTCGTTCTACCAACCGGCACTCCTGGAATGGGGGGACCGCTATATCAACTTCCAGGCGCGCGGAGGGTATCGGGAAGAGAGTTTCGACGACTACGATGAAAAGAAGTTCTTCGCCGATGCCAGGCTCAACTATATCGACGGATTCTGGAACATCGATCTGGGACTGGCGCTGGAGCGGATCCGAATCGTCCTGACCGGTCAGACCGATGAGGTCTTTCCCGGGAACTTCAACCTCTCCTACGGTTATCTCGATGTGGCCTACGACCGTCGGGACTCCAAGACCGATCCCCGCAACG
>JALWZI010000216.1 GCA_027002755.1 Campylobacteraceae bacterium
GCTGGAAGGGGAGGAGTATCTCTTTTTTGCCGAGCTGGAGAAGGAGAAGGCCCTTCATGAAAAGCGGTTGGAGAGCTGGAAAAATATGCTGCCGGTCCAGGAACAGCTTCGGCTCAAGGTGGGGGCCCCGGTGCTCTTCACCGTCAACAAGTGGGGACGCTATGTCAACGGAGAGCGGGGGATCCTCCGCGAGGTGGAAGAGGAGTTTCTGATCGTGGAAAAAGAGAACGAATTCGTTCGGGTGGAGCCTCACGAGTTCGTTCTGGGGGAGCCGATGCTGGATGGTGAGGGCAGGGTGGAGATGCGTCCTCTGGCGACCCTGAAGCAGTTTCCCCTCAAACCCGCCTATGCGGTGACGATCCACAAATCTCAGGGGATGAGCATCGACCGGCTGGTCTGCAATGTCGACACCCTCTTCGTCCCCAGCCAGTTCTATGTGGCGATCTCCCGGGCCACCGACCCCAAGGGGCTCAAGATCGATTTCAATCGGGGCGATCTGGAACGCTATCTGGAGCGGGCGATCCGGGTGGATGAGAGGGTGGAGCGTTTCTACGCTTCTTTGGAAGCGTAGATTTGAGTGAGGAATGAAGAGTGAAGAGTGAAGAATTCTGGATTGCTTTGCTTAGCAACGCCTTTTGGGGAAATATAGAGAATGTGGCGTGGGATTGCTATCCCATGAAAAGGGACGAAGAAATACAATGAAAGTAAATATCTATATCGTTGACAAAAAAGGGAAAAAAGAGCTCTACGAACCCCTGGTGGAACACTACCGAAAGCTCTGCCGTCCCTGGGCACAGGTGGAGGTGCATGAGATCTTCACCAAGGAGATCGCCCGGGCACAGGAACAGAGCCCTGAAGCTGCACAGCGCTCCTATACCCAGGCGCTGGAGCGCTTTTGCGGCAGCGGCTACGATATCGTGCTTGATCCCGAGGGTACGTTGGTGACTAGTCACGATTTTGCAGATCTGCTTAAGGATCGGGGAGTGGTCAACTTCTACATTGGCGGTGCCTACGGCTTCGAACGCCCTTTTGTCGGTGCAAGTAACAAAGCCGTTTCATTTGGTAGAATTACGCTTTCACACAAACTGGTCAAGGTGGTTTTGCTGGAACAGATCTTTCGGGGTCTTTCCATTATTCATAACCATCCGTACCACAAATAAATTGGCAGGAGTCCCTATGTTGACACGGGAAGAGATGCAGGAATTCGAAAGAGATCTGACGGAGCGCAAGGCCCAGATCCTCAAGAACCTGGAAGAGGCCCAGAACAAGATCACGATGATGCAGAACCAGGAGCCCAAGGACGAAGGCGATTTCGCCGCCCTGGCCATCGAGACCGATATCGACGAGCGGATCATCCAGCAGCAGCGGGCCGAACTCAACGAAATCGAGATCGCTTTGGGTAAAATTAAAGCCGGAACGTACGGTATCTGCGAAATGTGCGAAGAACCGATCGGTATCGAAAGACTGAAGGTGAAGAACTTTGCACGTTACTGCATCGGTTGCCGGGAGATCATCGAACGGGAGCACTGATCCCGCGTTCGACATCAGCTGAAAGAGGAGGAGCCAATCATGCGTCTGGGGACCTATTTCTTTTCGGGCCTTGTCTTTATCGCCATCGCCACGGGAGTGACCTATTTTTTCTATCCGGGCTATCACAGCCTCACCGTTATGGGGGTGACGATCAACCTGCCCGTCGCCGCCTGGATGGCCCTGCCGCTTCTCCTGCTTTTCCTGTTGACCCTTCTGCACATGACCTACCACGGGACGCGGGGGTATTTTCAGCGCCGTAAATGGGTCCGGGACGCCGAAGAGCTCAAGGACGCTCTCTACTGGTCGCTGCTGCAGGAACCCAAAGAACACCATTTCTCCATGCCCAAGATGAAAGAAGGCGCTCCGCTGCTCAATGTCTCACGGATCCAGGTCGTCGGGAACATCCATGGACTCTCCGACAAGCTGATGCAGACCATCGAATGGGTCAAAAAGATCGAAAACGGTGAATATGTGGACCTGCGCTCGAAAAAAGTGGAGCGCTTCCTCTCCAAAGAGAACCCTCTCGTGATCCAAAACCAGATCAACCGCATCGCCCATGAACGCAGCTTTGCCGAAGATGTCCTGCAGGCGAAGGAATCCTACGATCCCTCCGTTGCGGAGCGTGCTCTGGACGCTATGGTGGAGCGCGAGGACCTCTACAAGCTCAAGCGCTTCCTCCCGATGATGGAAAAAAAGCATTTCTTCACGCTTCTCAAACGGATCGACCGGAAAGAGGATATCGGTTTCTCTCCGGAGATGGCCCGGGTATTTACCGCCCACTTCCCTCTGGAGTGCCCCGACTACATCCGGCTTCTGCGAACGGCACTGCGGCGTTTCACTCCCGATGAGAACCTGGCGCTCTTCAAAGAACTGGCCAAAGAGAAAGAGTCGGCCCAGAGCGCCTATCTCTATCTGCTCTTCGAATACGAAATGCTCGACGAAGCGGAGAAGTTCCTGGAAGAGCACGGCGAGAACGAGTTCAAGCCTTTCCGGGCCCTCCTGATCCTCAAACGGGAGAAGCACCACTTCCGCATCGACGACCTGATCGATGCCGATATCGCCTGCAATGACGCCTGACTTTTCCAAACCTCTCTACGCGCTCGCCCCGCTGGCGGGCTTTACCGATCTTCCTTTCCGTTCCGTCGTCAAAAAATTCGGCGTCGATCTGACCGTCAGTGAGATGATCAGTTCCAACGCCCTGGCCCACGGGAGCAAAAAGACCCAGAAGATGCTGGAAAAATCCCCGCTGGAGTCTCCCTACAGCGTACAGATCGCAGGAAGCGACCCGGAGATCATCAAGCGGGCTCTCGACGTCCTCAACTCACGGGAGGGGATCGACGGGATCGATCTCAACTGCGGCTGTCCTGCCCCCAAGATCGTCAACAATCTTCAGGGAAGCGCACTGCTGGGCGATCCCGAAAGCCTGGGACGGGCCATCGAGACCATCAAACAGTATTCCGACAAATCCTATACCTCCGTCAAAATGCGTCTGGGAGTGAAAGAAAAAAACCACGTGGAGCTGGCCCAGGTGATGGAGGAAGCCGGTGCCGACTTCATCGCCGTGCACGGCCGCACCCGGGCCGGGCGCTACAAGGCTCCCGTCGATTACGATGCCATCCGGGAGGTCAAAGAGGCGGTTTCCGTCCCGGTCATCGCCAACGGCGACATCGACTCCCCCGAAAAGGCCCGCTGGGTGCTGGAGTACACAGGCTGCGACGGGGTGATGATCGGCCGGGCCGCCGTGGGCAAGCCCTGGATCTTCGCCCAGATCAAAGAGGGGATCGACATCCCGTCTCCCGAACTGATCCGGGAGGTGGTGCTGGAACATTTCGACCGGATGATCGAGCATTACGGCGACTACGGCATCTTTCTTTTCCGCAAACACCTGCATACCTACTCCAAGGTGGGCTATCCCGGTGCCGCCGCCTTCCGCAACGATGTCAACACCATCACTGATCCGGCACTGATGCGCCGGAAGGTGGAGGCGTTTTTTTTCCAGCAGCCTTTGGAGCCCCGCAAGCCTTAGATTCCTCCTGGCTTACAAAACTTTTCCGGAGGCCTCTTCATTTCTTTTTCTTTGTTGCGCGACAAAGAAAAAGGAAACGAAGCAAAGAAAAAGAAAACGCGATTTACTGTCGCCTTTTCGAATCTGCCAATCGTTGCGATGTTTTTTTTAGGAACAATAATCAAAGCGGATTGAGTGCTCTGAAAAACTAAAAATCTTTTTCATCGTCATCCTAACTCGCTTCAGGATCCACGGTACAATGGGTATTGCATGCCCTGGATTCCGGGTCAAGCCCGGCATGACGGAGGTTTTCAAACCCCTCAATTGCCTACTTCTCCAGCCGTTTTTCCAGATCCTCCCCGGTCAGGCAGGCCATTTCGTAGTATTCGTTGCCGTTGAAAGCGAACTCCGTGATCGTATCGAGCCCCAGTTTTCGGCTGTGGGCGGCGTAGGAGCGGGGATTGGCCTTGTTGACGAAGGTCACCAGCACCGGATAGCGGGGTCGCATCGCTTCCCGGGCGAATTCGAAGATCTCCTCCAGAAGTCCGCTCCCCCGGTAGGGTTTGTCGATGCAGACGGGGCCGTACTGGTAGGAGTTTTCCGTCGAGAGGGGGATTCCCCGGTAGCTCAACGTCGG
>JALWZI010000217.1 GCA_027002755.1 Campylobacteraceae bacterium
TCAATGTTTGAGGTATATAGTCGGTGCGGTAATAATAATCCGTTACAAAAAGCTTACCACCTCGTCGAAGGGGCGCCTTTTTTTCTCGGGAGGCTCCTGGAGGCGGTACCCCAGGGGCAGAAGAAGCATCGTGCGTTCCTTCTTTCGGTCCAGACCCAGGATCTTGTCCACCTTGCGGGGTTCGAAACCTTCGATGGGACAGCTGTCGATACCGGTGAGGGCGCTGTAGATCATCATATGGTCGGCGGCGATATAGCACTGTTTGGCCACCCAGCCCACCAGGGAGTGGAGTTTGCCGATGTAGGTTTCGTATCGTTCGATGTAGGCTCGGGTCATCTCCTCGGGGAGTCCCCGGCGGCGGAACATCGCTTCGTAATAGTCCGGATCGGCCACGGCGGCGATCTGCCCCGCGATCACCACCAGGTCACTGCAGTCGGTGATCTGAGCCTGGTCCCAGCAGACGGGCCGCAGTTTCTTTTTAAGTTCCTGATCCCGGATCACGATGAAGCGCCATGGCTCCATCCCGAAAGAGGAGGGAGCGAGCCGCCCCGCCTCCAGGATGAATCGTAGATCCTCCTCGGGGATTTGACGTTCGGGATCGAAGCGCTTGCAGGCGTGGCGAAAATAGAGGGAACTTTCGAGCGTCTCTCGGTCACACATCGGCTCTCCTTGTTACAATGTGGATAAAATTTCTCCTAATTATGCCCAAATTCAAGCTCCTTCCCGGCGATTGTGCTAAAATCCCTCAACTTACCCCATCAACGGAGTGCAAAAATATGGAAAACCTACACTTTATCCGGGATGAGATGCTGGTCCATGTCCCCGTCTGTACCCATGCCGATCCGAAACGGATTCTCGTCATCGGCGGCTGCGACAATATTCGCAACGAACTGGCCAAATATTCGATCTTCGAGGAGATCGTCCATCTGGATGCCGAAGGGGCCGCGGCCTCTCTGGCTGCTCTGGGTGCCAAAAACTTCGATGTGGCCATTGTCGCCGACGAGCGTTTCGGCGGCGATCGGGAGTTCTGGATCGAACTGACCAAACTCCTGGATGCCAAAGGGCTCGTCAGCGCCCCCATGAGCAACCTGATCCTTGCGCAGGAGCAGGCCGAGGCGGAATTGAAAACCCTGGGGGCGATCTATCGGATCGTCATGCCCTACCGCTATGAGCGGGAAGGGGATCTGGTGAGCAGCTACATGGTTCTGGCGAGCCGGTTCTATCACCCCACTGCGGATCTGAATCTCCAGAGGGCGGACCTGACGGACGGTTTCCGTTACTACAACAGCGACATCGCCGTGGCGGCCTTTCAGACACCCACTTTTGTCAATCAGCGCTACCTGGGGATCATCAAACGCTGATGGCCTTCGAACATGCGGTCGTTCTGACCGGAGGGATCGCCAGCGGCAAAAGCACGGCGGGAGCCCTGCTCTCGATGCTGGGCTTTCGGATCATCGACGCCGATGCCATCGCCCACAGGGTTCTTCAGGAGCAGGCTCCCCGTATCGCCGAGCTTTTCGGCAGGGAATACCTGGATGCGGAGGGACGAGTCGATCGTAAAGCCCTGGGATCTTTGGTCTTTGCCGACGCTTCGGCCCGTCGTAAGCTCGAGGCGCTGGTGCATCCCCCCATCCGCGAAGAGATCCGCCGCCAAAGCGAGGCGCAGGAGCGCTTCGCCAAACCCTACCTCATCGATATTCCCCTCTTCTACGAGACAGGGGACTACCCCGTGGAGAAGGTGGCCGTGGTCTACGCGCCACGCCGCATGCAGCGGGAACGTCTGGTCCAAAGAGAGGGACTGAGCGAGGCCGAGGCCGAGGCGCGGCTCGATGCCCAGCTCGATATCGAGGAGAAGCGGAGACGCGCCACCTGGGTTATCGACAACAGTGGGGATCTGAAGCAGCTCCAGCGGGAGTGCGAGCGGGTGCGGGAGGAGATTCTGAAAGCTTTTTCGTAATTTGGTATATTAGTATATCGGTGTATTGGGAGCGCCTGCGGCGCTTCGGTGAAAAGGTTGCAAGCGGCTTTTGGACTCAACTTTTTTGGCAAAAACGCCAACCCAAAAGATTCCCCAATATACGAATAACCAATAAACCAATAACTAAAACCGAAGGTTGAAACATGTTCGTCACCAAATACGATGCCAACGGCAACGATTTTGTTATCTTTCACGATACCGAGAAGCGGGAGCGTCATGAGCTGGCCAGGCTCCTCTGTGACCGCCACAAAGGGGTGGGAGCCGACGGGATGGTGGTGTTGGTTCCCCATGCCGACTACGACTTCGAGTGGGAATTCTACAACAGTGACGGCAGCGAGGCGAGCATGTGCGGCAACGCCACCCGCGCCGTGGCCCATTATGCAGTGGAGAAGGGGATCAGTGTTGACAACCGGGCGGAGTTTCTTACCGGTGCCGGCGTCATCACCGCGGAGGTCAACGGCCTCTATGTGGTGACCGATATGCTCGAACCAGGGATCATCGACAGGGAGATCGAGGAGGAGGGGCACCGTTGGTGGCTCATCGATACGGGGGTTCCCCATCTGGTGACGGAGGTGGAGGATCTGGAGGATTTCGATCTGGCCATGGCCCGCCGCCTGCGGGAGAAATATGACGCCAACGTCAATATCTATACCATCGCCGATGACGAACTGCGGGTACGGACCTATGAACGGGGCGTTGAGGATGAGACCCTGGCCTGCGGCACGGGAATGACCGCCTGCTATGTCCGTGCCAGAGAAGAGGGTAAAGCCAGAGATCTCTGTGTCGTTTTCCCCCGCAGCGGCGACGAGCTCTATCTGGAGTTCAAAGAGGGGCGCTACCGCTTCGGGGGCAAGGTCAGCAAAACCTTCGTTGCCGAGCTGACCCTCGAGATTCCCCACTACATGCTCTAAGCAAGAGGCAGCCGTGGACAATCTGTTGACGATCATCCTGACGACGGTCGTCATCGCCACGCTGCTGAATGTCTTTTTCAAACGTTTCCAGATCCCGACGGTTATCGGCTACATCTTTGCCGGAGCTGTCATCAGCCAGCTCTTCGGTCTGAGCCACGCCAAGCACAACGAGTCTCTCCATCAGTTGGCAGAATTCGGGATCGTCTTTCTGATGTTCACCATCGGTCTGGAGTTCTCCGTCCGGCATCTGAAAAAAATGCGGCGGGAGGTCTTTCTCTACGGTGGCCTGCAGATGGTGGTCACGGGCAATCTCTTCGGCGCCTTCGCCCATGAGATCCTGGGACTGGAGCTCAAAAGTTCCATCATCATCGGTTTCTCTCTCGCCCTCTCCTCCACCGCCATCGTCCTCAAGATGCTGACGGAGCGCAACGAGATCCACAGCGGCTACGGTCGGGTGGTCCTGGGGGTGCTGCTGCTCCAGGACATTGCCGTGATCCCGATCCTGCTGATGCTCTCTCTCTTTACCGCCCCGGAGCGCTCCGTGACCGATATGCTGCTCTGGACGACGGTGGACGCGGCACTGCTTCTGCTGATCATCTTCGTCCTGGGGCGTTACGTCCTGGAGCGTTTCCTGGCCTGGACCCTCTCGGCGGATTCGGAGGAGATCTTTCTGCTGGCGGCGCTGACGATTGTCGTGGGGGTCTCCTACCTGGCGCATCGTTTCGGCTTCAGCTACTCCCTGGGGGCGTTTCTGGCGGGGATGACGCTCTCGGAGACCCGTTTCAAATATCGGATCGAGGCGGACCTGATGACCTTCCGGGATCTCTTTCTCGGGATCTTCTTCGTCACCATCGGGATGCAGATCGAGCCGGCCACACTGCTGGAACATTGGCTGTTGATCCCGCTGTTGCTGATCGGGGTGATGTCGGCCAAGGCGTTGGTGATCTTTCTCCTGCTGGGGCGTTTTCTGCAGCGGCGTACCGCCCTCAAGAGTGCCCTGGCCCTGATGCAGGTGGGGGAGTTCGCTCTGGCGATCTTCGCCATCGCGGCCCAGAACCGGCTGATCGATCCCGAGGTGGATCAGCTGCTGATCGTGACGGTGGTGTTGAGCATGATCGTCACCCCCTTTATCCTCAACCATCTGCGCACGATCGCCGACCGTCTTTTCGCCCGGGAGCCGGAGGCGGATATCCCCATTGTTTCCACCGGTTACCGGGATCATATCCTGATCCTGGGATACGGCCCCCTGGGGAGGA
>JALWZI010000218.1 GCA_027002755.1 Campylobacteraceae bacterium
GCCAATATCGTGGAGATCTACGTGGGGATGGGGCCGCGGAGGGTCCACGAGCTTTTCCAGGCGGCCAAAAAGGCGGCCCCGGCGATCATCTTCATTGATGAGATCGATGCGGTGGGCCGCCACCGGGGGAGCCTGCGCAACGAGGAGCGGGAGGCGACGCTCAATCAGCTCCTGACCGAGATGGACGGTTTCGAGAGCGACAGCGGGGTGATCGTCATGGCGGCCACCAACCGGATCGAGATGCTGGATCAGGCGCTCCTGCGCCCCGGGCGTTTCGATCGGCGGGTCCACCTCTCCCTGCCCGATATGGAGGATCGCCGAAAGATCCTGGAGCTCTATCTCCGCCGCAAACCCCACGAAGTGGACCTGGAGGAACTGGCCCGCTCCACGGTGGGCTTCAGCGCGGCAGCTCTCTCCACCCTGGTCAACGAAGCGGCGCTCCATGCCTTGCGCCGGGGAGGTGAACGGATCGAGGAGAGCGATTTCGAAGCGGTACGCGAGACGGTGATCTCCGGCAAGCGGAAGATCCTCAGCTTCAGCGAAGAGGAGCGCCGGATCCAGGCGGTCTATCAGTCGGGCAAAGCGCTGGTGGCCACCTGGCTCGATGTCCCCTATGACCGGATCGGGATCGTCACCACCCGGATGCGGGAGGCGGAGCGGGAGATCAACTCCCGGAGCGACCTGTTGGCCAGGATCAAGGTGCTGCTGGCAGGCTCTACCGCTACCCAGGCCGTCTTCGGCGAGCAGTACAGCAATGCCGCCGAGGACCGGGCGGCCGCTATCGCCGAGGCAAGGCGCCTGATCCACGACTATGGGATGGGGGAGCGCCTGCTGGCCAGAGACGACGAGGTGGAGAGTCTCCTGACGGAGCAGTACCGTGAGGTAGAGACGATGCTCCTCAAACTCCGCCAGGCCCGCGAAGCCATCGAGGCCTGGCTGCTGGAGCACGAAAACATCCGGGAGGAGGAGGCGAGGAGGATCCTGCGTGATCTATTTTAGCGGTTTCAGCCTGGAAGGGGAGGCGGAGCTCTTCTCCGACTGGCTGGTACAAAGCGACTACGCCGTCACCGGCTTCAGCTACGGGGCGATCCGGGCGCTGGAATACGCCTACTCGAGCTCCCGGCGCATCGACCGGCTTCTGCTCTTCTCCCCCGCCTTTTTCCAGACCCGTAAGGAACGCTTCATCACCCTGCAGCTGGAGGCCTTCCGGCAGGATCCCGAAAGCTATCGCCGCAACTTTCTGACCCGAGCCGCTGCCGGGACCGGTATCGACCTGGAACCTTACCTCAAAGAGGGAAGCTGCGAAGAGCTGGAGGAGCTGCTGCGCTACCGTTGGGAAGCGGAGAAACTGTGCACACTCCAGGAACGGGGCACGGTGATCGAGGTCTTTATCGGGGAAAAGGACCGGATCATCGACGCCCAGGGGGCACTGGAGTTTTTCATTCCCCTGGCGACGGTAACCTACCGTTTTCGGAAAGCGGGGCACTTTTTAAGGTGAGTTTTTGATTTTTAATTTTTCATGATGGATTGTATAGAGTATCGTGTTTTTGCATACTGAATCAAAGAGTTCTGCTATAATACTTACAAAGGTAAGTATTTGGAGGCAAAAATATGCAATTTGTAGGGATTAAGGAGCTGCAGAGAAACCCGGCGATCCTGACCAAATCACTGGAGGCGCACGAATATTCGATGATCACGAAACGATCCAAACCGATCGGGTTGGCGGTGGCGTTGGACGATGAAGTGATCGATCTGGGGTTGAAAAAAGCGCTGTTGATCGAAGCTTACAGGAACGAACTGCTCTCTCTCGGACAGCTGGCCTCGTCACTCGGTATTAGCCGTCGGGAGGCGATGCGGATGCTCTCTTTGCTGGGGATCGATGTGGTCGATTACGACTTCGAGGAGGAGCGATCGACGCTGGATGAGCTGTTATGATCGTCAGTGATACCACGACACTGATCATCCTTTCCGATCTCGGACGGCTCGATCTTCTCGAAAATATCTTCGACAAGATCTATCTCCCCGCGGCGGTTCATCGGGAACTGACGGCACAGGGAGATCCGGCGCTCCCGGATTGTTTCGAGATCGCCACACCGAAAGAGAGTGAGCTTCTGGCTACCCTGAAGCATCTGCTCGATACGGGAGAGAGCGAAGCCATCGCCCTGGCAAAAGAACGCAATCTTCCCTTGATCATCGATGAGAAAAAGGGGAGAAAAATCGCCCGAAGCCTGGATCTGAAAATCATCGGTCTGCTGGGTGTGATCTATCTGAACGTCAAACAGGGCCATCTCGACCAAAAAGGGGCGGAGACGTTCATCGACTCGGCGATGGATCATGGCTACAGAATCTCCTCCAGCCTGGTTGAAGAGATGCTCCAAAACCTGTGAAAGCACGAGATATTAAATGAAGTTGATGGAGTAAAACCAATGAAAGACAAAGAGCAAAAAACCGCCAATCCCGTCGTGGTCATCACCGGCTGTTCCAGCGGGATCGGGCGGGTGACGGCGGAGTATCTGCAAGAGAGGCTCTGTCGGGTCTATCCGACGGCACGGACCGATGAGGAGGTGGCGGAGCTTCGGGCGGCGGGTTTCGAGGGGGCGATGCGGCTGGATGTGCGCAAGCCTGAAGAGGTCGCTGCGGTGATCCGGGAGGTCCTTTCAAAAGAAGGCAGGATCGATGTTTGGTTCAACAACGCCGGCTACGGTCAGATGGGGGCGGTGGAGGATTTGCCGGCGGAGGCGCTTCGGGAGCAGTTCGAGACCAACGTCATCGGGCTGCACGAGTGTACCCGTCAGATCCTGCCGGTGATGCGCCGTCAGGGCGGCGGCAAGATCATCCAGCACAGCTCGGTCCTGGGGCTGGTGGCGCTGCCCATGCGAGGGGCCTACAACGCCAGCAAGTATGCCGTCGAAGGGCTGACCGACACCCTGCGCCTGGAGCTTGAGGGATCGGGCATCCATGTCAGCCTCCTCAATACCGGCCCCGTTACCAGCCGCTTCCGGGCCAATGCCATCAAGACACTGGAGCGGATCGATATCGAAGGCTCCCGCTGGCGCACTCTCTACCGCAAGGCCCTCCGGGGTGAGAGCCGGAAGGTCCCTTTCAACCTGCCGCCCGAGGCGGTCGCTTCGGTGGTCCATCGGATCATACTCAGCGATCGTCCCGCTCCTCGTTACTATATCACCAAGGCCACCTGGATCCTCGGTATCGCCAAGCGGGTTTTGAGTACCCGCTGGCTGGATCGTCTTCTTTTGAAGGTATAATTGACTAAGCTGCAGCGGCGAAGAGGTCGTCATCCTGAACTCGATTCAGGATCCACGGAATGTCCGGCATTCAAAACCCTGGATTCCGGATCGAATCCGTAATGACGAGAATTTTCAGAGCTTATAATTCAAACAAAATCGGATATTCTATAGCGAGAAGGAGTCAGCAATGGACAAGATAAATATCGGGGTCGTCACCACCAGCGACCGGGCCAGCCAGGGGATCTACGAGGACGAATCGGGCAAAGCGATCATGGAGACGATGCAGGAGTATCTCAAGAACGAGATCGAGTTCTATTACCGCTGCGTCCCGGACGAACTGCATATCATCGAAGAGGCGCTGTTGGATCTGGCGCGGGATAAAAAGTGCGATCTGGTAGTTACCACCGGCGGTACAGGACCGGCGCCCAGAGATGTGACGGTGGATGCCACCCTGGCGGTCTGCGACAAGATCCTGCCCGGTTTCGGAGAGCAGATGCGTGCAGTGAGCCTGCAGTATGTCCCCACGGCGATCCTCTCCCGTCAGACCGCGGGGATCTGCTGCAATACCCTGATCATCAATCTGCCGGGTAAACCCAAGTCGATCCGGGAGTGCCTCGATGCGGTCTTTCCCGCCGTACCCTACTGCCTCGATCTGATCGGAGCGGGCTATATGGTGACCAATGACGAGGTGATCAAGGCGTTCCGGCCTAAAGGGAAATGATGAATGACTAATGGTGAATGGTGAATGATTTTGGTTGGGATTTATTAAGGCTCTAGACTAGCAGAATGCTAGAATAGAGTAATGAAGACCTCCAATAATCGGCCACTTTCACTGTATCGCATCCGAAAAATACTTTGGTGCTTCGTCATAGACATCACTGCCACC
>JALWZI010000219.1 GCA_027002755.1 Campylobacteraceae bacterium
GTCGGCCAGGGAGGGGATCGCTTCGCTTCTCTACCGCCACCGTTACCCCGTGGATTGCGCCGGCATCGCTCCCATGCGCTTCGCCACGCTCATCGCCCAGGCGCTGGGGATCGAAATCACCCGGGAGATGATGGAGTGCAAGGCACCCTATCTCTTTTTCGACCCGGATCGCGATCGCAGGGAGCTCGACGGATATTTCAGCTCTACTCGTCCCAATCTTCTGATCATCACGAGTGCGAGCAACCCCTCCAAGACCTATCCTCCCGAACGGTGGATCGAGGTGATCAAAGGACTGAAGGAAGCCAATATCCTTCTGGTCGCCGGCAGCAAATCCGAACGCCGGGAAGCGGAAAAGATCGCCAAAGCCACCCGCGCCATGCTCCTCCCCCCGATGGACCTGGACGGGCTTAAATACGCCGTCTCCCGATCCAATCTTCTCCTGGGCGGCGACACGGGCCCCAGCCATATGGCCTGGGCAATGAACCGACCCTCGGTGCTGTTGTTTGGCTCCACCCCCCGGACGATGATGTTCGAGACCGAAAAGAATATCGCCCTCACCTCCGGGGCTGCCGTCCACCCCTGCCGCTTCGACAAAAGCGACCGCAGCATCGCCGACATCGAACCGCAACGTATTCTTCGGGAAGCGGAGCGAATGCTATAATGTCGATCAACTCCGTGATTCACGATATGGCAGACAGGAAAAATATGGCGCAGCAGTACGAGCAGGAACATTCCGAAAATCCCCGTCATCCTCTGCCCCGGTCTTTTCGGATCCTTCAGGGAACGCTCCGTACCATTCCTCCCGCACTGCTCGAGGCGCTCATAGGCGGAACGGCCCGATTGGCCTGCCGTCTCGACAGGCGTCGCACCCGTATCGCCCGGGTCAATCTGGACCTGGCTTTCGGTGAAAGCAAAACCCCTGAAGAGAGACAGGCGATCATTCTCGCCTCCTACCGCAATCTGATCCGTGTGGGTCTCGAAACGATCCTTCTGCAGGGTATCACCCGGGACAAACTCCTGAAGATGGTGGAGTTCGAGAACGGAGAGATCCTCGAAGAGGCCCTGCGTAGCGGACGCCCTGTCATCTTTGTCACCGCCCACTACGGCAACTGGGAGTTGGGCACCCTCGCCATCGCCGCCCGCTATACACCGATTTCGGTGGTGGGACGTCCGCTGGATTGGGACTGGGCCAACCGGATCCTCGTCGCGACCCGGGAACAGTTCGGGGTACGGATGATCCCCAAACGCAAAGCGATGAAAGAGATGATCGGTGTCATGAAATCGAAGGGAGCTCTCGGCCTGGTCGTCGACCAGAACACCAAAAGTTCCCAGGGCATCCTGGTCGATTTCTTCGGCAAAAAAGCCCGGCACACCCCCTCGGCCGCCCTGCTGGCCCGAAAGTTCGATGCCGTTGTTATCCCGGTCTACGACCGGCCTCTCGGCAACGGGCGCTATCGTGTCACTTTTCACCCTCCTCTGACGATGGAAAAGAGTGACGACCTCGACAGGGATATCCTCCATCACGTTCAGAAACAGGCCGACATTACGGAACGGGTCATCCGGGAGCATCCCGAACACTGGCTCTGGCTTCATCAGCGCTGGAAGAATCAGTACGAGGAGCTTTATCGCAGCGGGAGTCGGGAATCGTGAGCCTCCGTTATACGATCGATGCATTCAGAACCAAACAGGCGCTTGACAAAAGCTACCGACAATACTCCGAGGCTTTCAAGGAAGGGGCATGGTGGGGCGAATACAATCGGGAATATGATCCCGAAACCGTCCGAAACATATTGAACGCTTTTGAAAATGACCGAACACGTTCTTTCAAACTGATCCACCAGAGCGATTACCGGGACACATACCACGGAAAAGTGTCAGGCGTGGATATCTATCTGAAACACTATCGGACTTTCCAGGCCAAATACAGCCGCACGACCATCATCAAACGCAACATCCTTCGCCGGACACTGGCAAAAAAATCCTTTGCGCTCAGTTTCCTGCTGAGACAACGGGGACTCCCGGTCATCCGATCCCTCTTCTACGGAGGCAAAGGAGAGGCCCATATTCCCGCCGAAGCCCTCTATGCTTCGATCTCCGTTCCGGGCGCCGTCACCCTGGACTACTATTTCGAAAAACTGATGGAACCCGGAAAAAGATACGGCAGCTATACGGAAGATTTCGTCCGGGAAACTCCCGAATTCGACCCGAACGAGATCCTGTTCGCCTTTGGGAGATTCGTCGGTGAGATCATTCGGAAAGAGGTGCATATCTTTCACAAGGAGCTCTACGCCAATACGCTTATCAGCCCTCACGGCGATACTTTCCGTCTCACCCTGTGCGATCTCGATGTCGTCAGTGCCATCAGTCCGTTCACCCGGGAAAAGAGAGAGCGGGAGCTTGAAAAATTCCGCCGATACCTGCAGCAGCGTCTCAGGAGTTTCGATAAGAGCCCCGAGCTCATCTCATCCTTCCGGAAAGGGGTGGAATCGTGCAACCGTTGAGCATCGTCATCCTGACCTACAACAGCGAAAAATATCTGGAAGAGGTGCTCGATTCGGGACGCTTCGCCGATGAGATCCTCCTGCTCGACAGCGGCTCGACCGACCGGACTCTCACCATCGCCGAAAAAGCGGGGGTGCGTGTAGAACAGAGCCCCTGGCTCGGATTCGGGAAGATGAAACAGAAAGCGGTCTCACTGGCCAGGCACGACTGGGTTTTCGTCCTCGACAGCGACGAAGTCCTCACACCACCACTGATCGACGAGATCCGGGGAACCCTTCAGGCTCCCGGTTTCCCCGGTTATTTCGTTCCCCGCCTCAACTACTTTTTCGGAAAACCCATACGTCACGGCGGGCTCTATCCGGACGCCACGCTCCGCCTGTTCGACCGCAGGAGAGGACGCTTCACCGAGGATGCCGTCCATGAAAAGGTCCTCCTCGAAGGTGAAGCCGGACGACTGCACCATCCGATGAAACACTATGCCTACGACAGTGTCGAGGAGTTTGTGGAAAAGCAGAACCGCTACTCGACCCTCGGGGCCAAACCCAATCGCCTCAAAGCCCTCCTGAACCCCTCATGGACATTTCTGAAAATGTATGTTATAAAACTCGGATTCCTCGATGGCTGGGAGGGTTATCTGATCGCGCGTCTCTACAGTCAGTATACATTCTGGAAATATATCAAATGAGCGGCAAGGGGCACCATTGAACATTCTCCATACCGAAACGCTTAAAAGTTGGGGAGGCCAACAGAACAAAGTCCTCAAGGAGATGCTGACCGCCCGGGATCTCGGACACGACTGCTTTCTCATCTGCAATCCCGGGAGCGAGATCGCCCGGCGTGCGAAGCGGAACGGTTTCCATGTCACAGAACTGTCGATGCACAAGAAGAATTTCCATCAGACCATCCCGTTCTTTCTGAAATATATCAGAGAACATCAGATCGACACCGTGATCTCCCACGGTTCGACGGACAGCTGGATCGTGGCTGTCGCAGGCAATCTGAGCCGCCAACGCCCCTATCTCCTGAGAGAACGGCACAACCTTTTTCCCATCAAAGGGTATCTCTCCAGACTGCAGCATCGCAAAATGTTCGACAGGATCCTGGTCCTGGGAAGCAGCGTCCGGAACTATCTCGAATCCATCGGCGTAGCTTCCGAGCGATGTTTTCTCCTCCCTTCCACGGTCGATCTGGATCACTTTGTCCGTGCGACCCCCTCTCTGCGCCGGGAATATCACATTCCCGAAGATGCCGTTGTTGTGGGGGTCCTGACATCTCTGATCGAAGCCAAAGGGGTCTTCGACTTTTTCGAGGCTGTCAAGATCCTGCTCGGAAGATATCCCTCTCTTTACGTGGTATTCGGTGGGAACTATTCCGAACGGACCCGGGAAAGCATCGAACGCTATTTCGAGGATCGCCCCCGGGAAAAAGCCAGGATCGTCTGGACCGGCTTCGTCCGGGATCCCGCCACGGTGATGAAAGATCTCGATATCTTTCTCTTCCCCTCCCATACCGAAGGGCTGGGAACGGTCATCCTGGAAGCCATGGCGGCGAAGCTGCCCGTCATCGTCTATGACCAAGAACCGATGAACATTCTTGTCCGGAACGGGATCAACGGTTTCA
>JALWZI010000220.1 GCA_027002755.1 Campylobacteraceae bacterium
CCGCGCCTCTGGAGACCATTGAGGCTTTCGAGGCCGGCGGCCGCCCGGAGATCAATCTCCCCAGGCCGGAGGAGGAGATCGAGGAGTATTTCGCCGAACTGGGTCGCCACGGGATCGTGATGGATTCGGTCTACGGCCAGCTGATGGCCGAGGGGGTGGAGGCATTCGAAGAAGCTTTCGCCGAGATGCTGAAACGACTGGAGCAGGGATGAAAGAACAGCTGAACAAATACCTCAAAACCCTTGTCGCCCACCGGGGAAGTGATCTGCATATCAAGGCGGGAGCGGTCCCGCGGGTCCGGGTCAACGGTGTACTGAGAATGCTGGGCAATGAAACCCTGGACCCTGAGGCAGTCAAGACACTGGTCCGGGAGATCACGACGGCGGAGCAGTATGTTCAGCTTAAAGAGCGCAAGTCTCTGGACATGGCCTATATCCTGGATGACAAGAACCGTTTTCGTGTCAACATCTTCTATCAGATGAACGGTCTCAGTATCGTCATGCGTCTGATCCCGGTGGAGATCCCCGGATTCGAGGAACTGCGTCTGCCGGAGGTTCTGAAAACCTTTGCTGACAAAGGGCGTGGACTGGTCCTGGTGACCGGGGTGACCGGAAGCGGAAAGTCCACGACCCTGGCAGCCATTCTCAATCGGATCAACGAACGCTACAACAAGCATATCATTACCCTGGAGGACCCTATCGAATTTGTCCATCGGGACAAGAAATGCCTGATCAATCAGCGGGCCATCGGTCAGGATTCCAACTCCTTCCGGGATGCGCTGCCCGCTGCCCTGCGGGAGGACCCCGATATCATCCTGGTCGGGGAGATGCGGGATGTGGAGACTATCGACCTGGCACTGCATGCCGCCAATACCGGTCACCTAGTCTTCTCGACCCTGCACACCCTCGATGCCAAAGAGACCATCAACCGGGTCATCGGGATGTTCCCCGAAGATGAGCAGAACCGGGTCCGCCTTTCGCTGGCATCGGTGCTGGCCGGGGTTGTCTCCCAGCGGCTGGTCCCCACCCTCGACGGCGGGCGGATCGCCGCGGTGGAGGTGATGGTCCAGACCTCGCGGATCGCCGAGCTGATCGCCGAAAACCGGGATTTCGAGATTCCGGACGCTATCGCTGAGGGGCGGGATATCTACAAATCCCAGACCTTCGATCAGCATCTCTACGATCTGGTGCTGGGAGGGATCATATCGGAAGAGACGGCCCTCGAGTTCTCCACCTCCCCCTCCGACCTCAAGCTTCGGCTGGAGGGGATCGGCCGGGGTACGGCCAAAGATCTCGCCAAGCAGGCCGAGGAACCTCAGAGCACGGAGGATCTGGATGCCTACGATTTCAAAGAGGACGAGGAGTAGGCCCAAACTCTTCAAGAACCCTTTAGGATTGTTAGGATAGAATTCCGCCCTATTTTACACAAAGGATCTACATTATGTTGGAAGGCATCGTTAGAGAGAGTATCGGAAAGAGCAACGCCAAAAAGCTCAAACGAGATGGTTATCTGATTGCCAACATCTATGCGAAAGGGGTGGAGAACATCCATGCCGCTTTCAAGCAGGGTGAATTTATCAGAGCCGTCCGCAGAAAAGAAAACCTGGCTTTTCCCGTCAAAGTGGGCGACAAAGAGCTCAACGTCGTGATCCAGGAGTATCAGCTTCACCCTGTCACCGGAGATATCCAGCATGTGGACCTTCGGATTGCCATCCCCGGTGAAGTGACCGACTATCTGGTCCCCGTCAAGACCGTCGGAACTCCCAAAGGACTCAAGAACAAAGGGGTCCTGGTCATCACCAAGCGCCGGCTCAAGGTCCGCGGAGCGATCGAGAACATCCCCGCCAACTTCACCCTGGATGTCAGCGATCTGGATCGTGACGAGTCGATCCTCGTCCGGGATATCGAAGTTCCCGAGGGGTGCCGGATGATGGACCGCCCCCACGTTTCCGTCTGCGGTGTGATCAAAGCCCGCTAAGGCGACTCCGTGACCCTCTATGTCGGATTGGGAAATCCCGGGCCGACATACGAAAAGACCCGACACAATATCGGATTTCGGGTGATCGACCGCCTGGTAGCCGAGACCGGTGCCAGGGAGATCTCCAAAAAAAGCTTCGAAGGTCAACTCTATCGACGGGGTGACCTCTTTTTTCTCAAACCTCTTACTTTTATGAATCTGTCCGGCCGCAGTGTCAGAGCTGTGATGGATTTTTACAAGATTCCTCTCGAAGATCTGGTGGTAATCCATGACGATATCGATCTTTCCCTGGGGACGATCCGATTCAAGGTCGGCGGAAGCTCCGGAGGGCACAACGGTCTCAAATCGATCGACGAAGCGGTAGGCAGGGAGTATCTTCGGATCCGGATCGGTGTGGGAAAACCGCCGAGGAAAAGCGAAGTGGTCAGCTATGTCCTGAGCCCTTTTACAGAAGAGGAGGAGGCGATCGTTGGCAAAATGGTGGAGGCGGCTGCCGAAGCGGCCCTGAAGATCCCGGAACTTTCGCTCAACGAGCTCAAATCCCGCTACAGCCTCAAAGGGGGCGGTGATGCAGGCTCCTAAGCGTTATTTCCGTTATATCGTCGGGCACTATCTCAAAAACTTTCTGATCCTGCTGGTCGGTCTGAGCCTGGCGGTCGTTTTTATCGACTTTCTTCAGCAGTCCCAGCGTCTCCACGGAGGGATAAATCGCAAGATCCTCTACGCTTTTTATACCTGGGAGTATATGCTGGCTCTGATCTATCCTCTGGTGATCCTCATGGCGATGGCCTGGACCCAGATCAGCTTCATCTATCGGAATGTCTTTGTCTCGCTCTTCTCTTTCGGTTACGGGCGACGGCAGCTTCTGCTTCCCTTTCTCGCCTCCGGGATCGGGATCTATCTCCTTTTCACCTTTTTACAGACGACCCCTTTTGCTTACGGACAGGACCGTGCCAGGGAGATCCTGCATGCCGATCGTTACAAGGAGAAGCTCACCGATCTCTTTTTCAAATATGACAAGGCGTTTGTCTATGCCCGGGAACTGGATCCTCTGCGCAAACAGCTCAAAGAGGGGATGATCTTCGAGATGGAGGGGCAACGGGTGATCCGTACCGTTCGCTTCGATATCGCAAGCTATCGGGGAGGTCACTGGGTGGCTCCCCGTGCCGGGATCCGGACCAAACATTTCGATCGACAGGGCAAACCGGACGGTTTCGAAGACCGCAGTGTCACGGAGCTCGTCGTACTGGAGGGCTACCGTCCCAAGGTCTTTCGAAAGATCTACCAGGGAGGTACCTTCTCTCTGGGGGACTCCATCGCGGCACTTCGGTTGCTGGAGCGGCAGGGGCTCTCCTCCGACAAGGTCAAGTCGATCCTCTACAACAAAGTGGTCATGCCGCTCTTCGCTCTGGCGCTGATGGTGATCTTCTTCTATCGGACGCCTCCCTATCACCGTTTCGTGCGAAAAGAACAGCTCTGGGTGGGTCTTCTGGGGAGTGCGATGCTGATCTGGGCGCTGCTTTACGCTCTGTTCCGACTGGGAATGAACGGAGTGATCGACCCCGATCTGGGACAGACATTGCCGGTACTGTTCCTCCTCGTCTACGCGATGGTCCTGGACCGTCGGGAGCGCCGCCGGGAGTCCCCCGAACCTCTCCTCAGAGGAAACGCGGGGCGATTTGGATAAAATATCCTCCATTCAGACGATCCCAACAACGAAGAGAAGAGTATGCAGATTGATTTTGAGGCGTTGGCGGAAAAATACGGTACTCCGCTCTATGTCTATGACTTTGACAGAATGACCGAGAACTATCGCCGGCTCAAGGAGGCTTTCGCCGGAGAGAAGTCGCTGATCGCCTATGCGGTCAAGGCCAACTCCAATCTCTCGGTGATCGCCCATTTCGGCCGGCTCGGTTCCGGCGCGGACTGTGTGAGCATCGGAGAGGTTCTGCGGGCCCGGACGGCCGGGATCGAACCCTACAAGATCATCTTTTCCGGTGTCGGGAAACGGGACGATGAGATCCGCCGGGCCCTGGAAGAGGGGATCCTGATGATCAACCTCGAGAGCGAAGCGGAGATGCTCCATGTGGAGAAGGTCGCCGAACGTCTCGGACGGGAAGCGCGGATCTCCATCCGGGTC
>JALWZI010000221.1 GCA_027002755.1 Campylobacteraceae bacterium
CACCTCCTGATAGATGTTTCAAAAAGTATCTGTTTCATTCCCTCTAAGCAACTATATGTATAATTTCGTTACATAAAAGACAGATTTGTCCTGATTTCTCATGAAAGAGACCATATCTCGGGAGAAAAAGCAGGCAGATGTGACACCAAAAGGAACTCTGTGAGCAGAATATCACTCATCCTTCTGGCAGCCGGAAGCTCCACCCGTTTCGCTCTTCCGGTCAAAAAACAGTGGCTCTATCAGGGGACAATCCCCCTCTGGCTCCATGTGGCCCGTCAATATCAGGAGGCCTTCGAATTCGACGAGATCATCGTCACCGGCCATCCCGACGAGCTGGAATATATGAGACAGTTCGCCGACTACACCTTCGTCCCCGGCGGCTCCAGCCGTCAGGCCTCACTTGCCTACGCTCTGGAGCGGGTCACCGGCGAATGGGTGCTGGTCAACGATATCGCACGCTGTTGTCTCGACAAAGCGATGGTCCGTCGGGTGCTGGAGCACAAAGATCGGGCCGACTGCATCGTCCCCGCGCTTCAGGCGGTCGATACGGTCTACTACGAGGATCGCCCCGTCGACCGGACGGCGGTCCGTCTGATCCAGACCCCCCAACTGAGCCGGACGACGATCCTCCGGGAGGCTCTCGATACCGGGGTCTCTTTCACTGACGAGAGCAGTGCCATCCACGCCGCCGGGGGCCGGGTGCTCTTTGTGGAGGGATCCACCAGAGCCAGAAAGCTGACCCATCCCGAGGATCTGTATCATCTGGATTGCCTCGTCCCTCCCTCCCCGCAGACACTGACGGGCTACGGTCTGGACATCCACGCTTTCGAAGCGGGCAAACCCATGATCCTGGGTGGGGTGCCCATCGATTCTCCCGTCGGCTTCAAAGCCCACAGCGACGGAGACGTGGCGGTCCATGCCCTCATCGACGCGCTCCTGGGTGCCGTGGGGATGGGAGATATCGGCGAACACTTTCCCGACACCGACCCCCGCTGGAAAGGTGCCGACTCCATGAGACTGCTGGAAGCTGTGCTCACCCGCATCCGCGATTGTGGACTGGAACCCCTGCAGGCGGACCTGACGATCCTGGCCCAGGCCCCGAAGCTCAGCCCCTACAAAGACCGGATCCGGCGGCGGCTGGCCCAGGCCATGGGCCTGCTTCCCGCCCGGGTCAACGTCAAAGCCACGACCGCGGAAAAGATGGGATTCATCGGCCGTGAAGAGGGTGTCGCCGTCCACGCCGTCGCCACCCTGGGAATCTACGATTGGAGCAAAATGTCATGAAGATCGTCATTATTGAAAGCGAACTCTACCTCGCCCAGAGCATCGCCGCCAAACTCTCGGAGTTTCACTTCGAAACGGAGATCTACAGTTCGGTCAAGGAGGCGATGGAGGCCCAGGCGGATGTCTATCTCCTCTCCACCAATCTCCCGGGCCAGAACTTCCTCCCCCTTATCGAGAAGTTCAAAGAGAAGAACGTCCTGCTCATGGTCAACTACATCAACAACGACACCGTAGGCGAACCCCTCAAAGCCGGAGCGCGGGACTACATCGTCAAGCCCTTCATGATCGAGGAGCTGATCCGGAAGATCGAGCATTTTCACAATTACCGGATGCTCCAGGAGCGCAACCGCTTCTACGAAGAGTACCTGGACCATCTCTACCGGGAGGTGGAGTGCGAACTGGAGCCCGAGGACCTGGATCTGCCGGTGGTGATCCGGACCAACTACCAGCGGGCCGCCGACAAGCTGGCGCTCAAATTCAACCGGGTCAAGAAGAATATCCTGACGCTGATCTCTCTGGAAGAGAGCGGCTGGAAGGAGAAGATCGCGGCTCTGGACGACGAACATATCGGCTATATCATCCATCTGGAGAAACTGAAAAAGAACGAACGGGAACAGCTCTTCGAGTTGTTGGAAGGCAAATCCTTCCTCCTCACCGACAGCTCCGGAGAGGTCGAAACCCCCTTCCCCACCCTGACGCTGACCGCCGGCAACAAGCTCTACGACCAGGACGAGATCCTGACCATCGACGAGTATGTGCAGTACATCGTCCGGACTTTCCAGTACAAGTTCCCCGATACGGAACTGAGCAAAAAACTGGGGATCTCCCGCAAGAGCCTCTGGGAAAAAAGGAAAAAGTATGACCTCTTCAAAAAGAAATAAAACTCTCTACATCGATACCGAGGCTCTTTCCACCCTGGCTCTTGTCCAGGAGGGACTGCTGGCTCCTGTGACCCGTCTCATGGGGCGCCAGGAGGCCGAAGAGGTGGACCGGACCCGACAGTATCGGGGGTTGCCTTTTCCTTTTTCCTTCATCCTGGCCCCCAAGGGACGCCGCAACGAAGAGACCCTCAAAAGCCTTCAACCCGGCGACGAGGTCGACCTGGTCTGCGAAGATCGGCATGTGGGGGAGCTGACGGTCGAAGAGGTCTTCCCCATCGATCCCCAGGAGCGCCTGATCCATATCTACGGATCGGCGGATCCTACCCACCCGGGTGTCAAAAACACCATGGCCCGTCTCGGAAACCTGGCGGTCAGCGGTCCCTACCGGGTCGACTACCCCCTGATCCGCGATACCGTCAACAGGATCCGGCAGATGATCCACCGCACAGGGGCCCAAAAGGTCTCGGCGATGATGCTGGCGGCCAACCCCCTCAACCGGGCCCATGAGCGGATCATCCGACAGACCCTCACCTACTCGGACCTGGTGATCCTCTTTTTGCGCAAACCCTTCACCAACGAGGGGCTCCGCTACGATATCCGCCACAACGCCCTGCAGCTCTTTATCGACAATTTCCTACCAAGAAACAAAGTGCTGGTGGTCCCTTTCGAAAACACTTACATCTTCGCCGGTTACAACGAACTGGTGCTGGATGCCCTCGTGGCGAAAAACTGCGGCTGTAACGAGTTGGTTATCGGAAAGAACCATGCTGGCCTGGGGCTCTACTACGATCAGAACCGTCTCAACACGATTTTCGATACCCTCAGTGATCTGGAGCTGAAGATCACGACGGTGGACGAGTATGTCTATTGCGACACCTGCCGGACGCTGGTAAGTACCCGGACCTGCCCCCACGGACAGCACCACCATATCCACTACCACTCCGAATCGATCATGACCCTGATCCAGAACGGCATCCTGCCGCCGCCGATCCTGGTCCGCAAAGAGCTCTCGGCCAGTATCCTGGCGGCCCTCTTCCCCAACCGCTTCGGGAACCTGCAGGAGACCTACTACTCCCTGATGCCCAGCAGCGGCCTTCTGGAGCCCAAGACCGACGAGCAGTTCTACGTGAAGCTGATGGAGCTCTATCAGACAAGCTCTCTGACGTGAGTCTTTGACTCACGTCAGAATGGAGAATGGAGAGTGGAGAATTTAGGGGCGGGACTTCAGTCCCGCAATGTAAAGCTGAAGCCCCCTCTACAATGACCAACAACCATTAGACCAATACACCAATAAAAAAGGCCCGATCATGAAGCTCTCTGACATCTTTCTAACCTTTTTCGGCGCGGGGCGTCTGCCCGCTTCCCGTATCAGCGCCACCGTGATCGCCTGGGCCCTCGGCCTGGGATGGATCTATCTACTGGGGGCGGAGAGTCTCTTCACCCTGGCCTTCGCCCTCTTCATCATCGGGATCTTCGAGGTCACCAAGGCCGAGAATCGTGGAATGGAGCATAATGCCCCCTCCATCGTCATCGACGAAGCGGTAGGAGTCTGGGTTGCTCTCTGCGTCGGTACCACAGCCCTGGCCTGGCTTCCCGATTCCCCCATGAACTTCTGGCTGCTCTCAGGAGGTACGCTCGGGGCCTACCTGCTCTTCATCCTCTGGAGCCCCTCCACCATCGGATGGATCTGCCGAAATCTCCGGGGAGGGCTGGGAGTGATGCTCGACGATATTCTGGCGGGATTCGCCGCCGGACTGCTGGTTTTATTGGCTGCCAAAGGATACATGCTGTTATAGTGGGTAGTGGGTAGTGGGTACTGGGTAGTTTAAACTGGCTGATAATTTTTGTCAAGCCAGAAAAATCCAAAATCCAAAAATTCTCCATCCTCAATTCTCAATTCTCAATTCCACAAAGGTTTACCCTTTTTGGCTAAAATCTCTCTCA
>JALWZI010000222.1 GCA_027002755.1 Campylobacteraceae bacterium
CTTTCGACAACCGGGGAGATTTCCATGGACGGGGCGGCCAGGATTTCTTTCGGGTGCCGGTCCTGCGAAATGTCGCCCGGACCGCTCCCTATTTTCATAACGGAGCGGTCAAAGAGCTGCATGAGGCTGTTCGGATCATGAGCAAGTATCAGCTGGGCAGGGAGTTCACTCCCAGCGAGATCAACGACACGGTGGCATTTCTCAAGAGTCTGAGCGGGGAGATCGTCGATTACGGATACTAGCGAAGGCTCTGCCTTCGGATGGAAGATGGATACAGCTTGACAATATTTATAAGGTAGTATAAACTACCCACTACCCACTACCCACTTTTCTATCCCAAAGCCGATGACTAAGGGCCGAAATGACTTCCTGGGTTCCCAAAAGCTCTTCGGGATAGACGGGCAGGGTTTTCAGCGCCTCTCTCAGCGCTTCCTCCTCCCCGGCGAAAAATAGTTTTTCCGTTGCTTCCGTTGTCTCATCCAGTTGTCGCAGCAGATACCAGAGCATCAGAGTCTCTTCGCTGTATCGGTTCAGCACGTGGCGGCTGAAGTCTTCGAAATGGTGATAGCCGGAGCGCTCGAAATCTTCCGCGATCACCTCGAAGAGCCGGGCGACGGCCCGCTCTGGCACGGCGTAGAAGAGCAGTCTGGCCGGGGTGGGGACAGGGGCCTGGGTGGCGCCGATGAAGATGCGCAGGGCCCGTTCCGTCGGGCCGAAGGCGTTGCTGCGCAGGCCCACCAGACCCAGATCGCTATGGTGGTGGCGGCCGCACCCTTTGAGGCAGCCGCTGAACCCCACGCCGATGCCCTGATCGGTGAGGATCGAGAGGGGGAGACGTTCCGTGTCGCTTTTGATCTCCCAGAGGGAGAGGGGGCAGTAGCGTGAGCCGGCGCAGGCGGTGATGCCGCCTCCTTTGGAGGTGGGATTTTGGATTTTGGATTTTGGATTTTGGATGGCTTTGGGATCGAAGAGCCAGAGTTCCTGATGGGGAGTGAGGCGGAGGGTGAGGTTTTGGGAACGGGCCTCTTGGACGGCTTTGCATAGGGTTTCGGTGTCGATTTCGCCGTGACGGCCGAGGCGTCGGATCGGCAGGAGACGGTCGTTGTTTTCGGTGCTGCTTCGCATTTGGAGTTCTCCGGCACTTTGCAGCTTTCGGCCATAGGCTTCTTCGATCCGGGTACGCAGCTGCTCCATTCCCGCATTTTCGATGAGGTGATAGAGACGGGTCTTGGCCCGGCTCCCTCGCGGACCGTACTTTCGATAGGTTGCCAGAACCGCTTCGAAGAGAACCTCCGCCTCTTCGGGAGTGCAGAAGATATCGGCATTTTTGGCCGTTTCGCTGTTCTTGCCGCCCAGGTAGAGGTTGAACCCCCAGACGCCCTCTTTTTGGGCAAGAGCCAGCAGCAGATCCTGTCCCCAGGGGTTGAAGGAGGGGGTTTCCCGTCCGATAATGGCGGCGTTGAACTTCCTGGGGAGGGTACCGATCCATTGGGGATTGCCGATGAACCTTTGATGCAGACGCTCCATGATAGGGCGGCATTCGATCCGCCTGTCAGGGGCATACTGATCCAGCGGGTCCAGCAGGATCCCCCGGAGATTGTCTGTCAGCACCTGCGTGCTCGTCAGCCCCGCTTCTCCGATCTCCTGCCAGAGGGGATAGACCCGCTCCGGTTTCAGATCGTGTAGCTCCATCTGGGAGCGGGCGGTCAGGAGAACCCTCAGATCCTCATGTTCGGCGATCCGGGCGACGGTCTCCAGCTGTCCCGCCTCGAGGATCCCGCCGTCGAAACGGAGACGGATCATCCAGGTTTCGGGCCGGAGTTTGATGTTGTAGAGGCCGTAGTTTTTGAGGTAGAAGCGGATCCGCTCATCCGGGTGATGCCAGTCGACGGAGTGCAGATCGAAACGGGCCGGGGGGAGTTCGGCTTTGAACTGTTCGATCCGGTTGGGTCTGGGAGTGGCGTTCTTCACAGAAGCCTCTGTTTTGCGGGATGTTCCGTTCATGGTGCGATGGACCAGCTCCGTTGTTTGATCGGCAGGAAGCGTGTCGCTTCCTTTGGGATCCCCGGGATCTTTTTGGCCATGGCAGGATCGACGGGGTGGTATCCCAGGGTGAGGGTCAGCAGATCCCCGGGTTCAAGCGGGCTACTGTAATGAAACGTTCTGCTTTCGTGGGCCCGGATCGTCGAATCCTTCAAAACGCTGTCGGCGAGCCAGGGGGGAGTGGGGTGCCCGTCATGGCCGATCCGGCGGAAGAACTTCCGGGAGGGGAGAGGGATCACCTCTCCGTTGCGATAGAGGGAGCCCCTCAGTTCCCCAAGGCGCAACGGCTGGGCAAAGAGGGTGTGGGGTGCGGTGTTCTTCAAGACGACATTGAAGCCGTTCTCGACAGGACGGTAGCTCAACTTGATGTATCTCCCCATCCGTTTCGTCCCCTCGGGATCGTGAAGGTTGCTGCCGTGGAAGGCGTGTCGGGTGCCGGGTTTCTGATTGGCGAGGGGGCCGTCGGTCTTGGGCATATGGCACTGGATGCAGCTCTTGTCCCCGGGACGGCGCTCCACTCCGAGGTCGCATATGGCGAATCCTTTGGCATTCTGCTTGTGGCTGTGGCATCCCAGGCAGACCTCGCCGTTGTAGTAGAGTTCGTTGCCGTAGTCGACGGTGTGGAAAGGCGAACCGGAGATCCCCCCGAACAGCCCTCCCAGAAACGTGGTCTCGTGATAGCGCAGTACCGATCCTTTGCGCCGGGGGTCGGCAGCATAGAAGGTCCGGGCCTCGGGACGGTAGATGTTGCGGTCGGCCCGGGCATGGTGTTCGATCCGACTGATCCGATGGCAGCTCTGGCAGGGGATGGGCTCTTCGCGCTGGATCGTATTCTCTCTCGGAAGCGCCTCGCCCCGGGTGAGTGACGGATCGGAAGGGGTGTGGCAGTGTCCACAGCTGTAGCGGCCCGCTTTGCGATCGGGATGAAGATTCCAGATCGCCCGGTGGACAGGATCGCCGTAGATCGAGGCACGGGCATGCATCGAACGGCTGTACTCCCGGTAGATCGCCGGATGGCAGGCTTGACAGGTATGACTGCTCGGGGTGTTCTGGGCCCGCAGGATCCCTGCCAGGACCACAAGTGAAAAGAGAAGACGCGTCATCGGATCCCCCAAAGGTTTCTGCAATCTTATCAATGATCGCCGGATTTGTCTTGATAAATGTCAAGGGCTTTTTGACACGTGTCAACGAGGGGTAAATAAACACTTGCTATGATACCCATGAAAATCACGGGATCCACATCCTGGTACGAGGAACGATCGATGGGCTGCAAACGGATAACGGTAGGATTGATAACAGTGGGGATGAGCGCTCTTTTCGCCGCTTCTCCCGTTTCGGGTGAGAAACTCTTCAAAGCCTACTGCTGGGGCTGCCACCACCAGACCGCCGAAGCCTTCGGTCCCTCTTTCCGCACCATCGCCAACAAACGCACTCCCGAGCAGATCATGGCCCAGATCGTCGATCCCGAAAGTGTCTCCAAAACCCTGGGGTACCGACGCAACTCCATGCCTGCCTTCAACGATCTCAATGCCACCCAGATCCGGGCATTGACCGACTTCATCATGTCATTCAAGGATAAAAAATGAAACGAACCCTGATCGCCCTGATCGCCCTGACGGGGATCCTCTCCTCCCTCAGCGCCCGGGAGAAGATCTTCGTCGTCGAGCGGGAAAACTCCGCTCTGGCGGTGATCGACCATAATCTTCTCTACGATGAGATCAAAGAGATGCACAATCTCAACCATGCCGTGGTCAAGTTCCGGGACAACGACGGCTATGTGATCACCCGGGACGGCTATGTGATCAAGTTCGATCCCATCCACAACAAAAAGCTCAAGGAGTACAAAACCTCCAAAAGCGCCATCGGTTTCATCATCGGGGCCAACTATCTGGCAGTGGCCAACTACGACAACAAGACCGTCGAGGTCCTCGATCGGGATCTCAACCCGATCCAGACCATCAAGACCGGCAGCCGCAACGTGGGGATCAAGAACTACAAAAACTA
>JALWZI010000223.1 GCA_027002755.1 Campylobacteraceae bacterium
CTGCCTCTTCGATCAGGTTCTGCTGATGGACCGTCAGGCCCGTCGTGGCGATCACCAGAGCCGTGGGGTTCTCCATGGCGGCTTCGCAGAGCTCCTGGGTCGCTGCCGGAGCGGAGAAATCGATCACAACGTCACAGACTTTGAGCAGCTCCGGGATACTGTTGGTCACCAGAACGCTCTCGGGCAGCTCCTGCTTCAGTTCGTCGTAGACATGTACCGCCGCCAGTTCGAGGTGTTCGTCCTCCGTCACGTTCTTGATCAGATGGGCGCCCATTCGGCCCGTCGCTCCGAGAATACCTGTTTTGATCATGTCAGTTCATGCTCCTGGATGTAATGAAGGGCCTGCATCCCGGCCACCGCTCCGTCGGCAGCGGCACAGACCACCTGCTTGGCCGCGTCGATCCGCAGATCCCCCGCGGCGAAGAGTCCGGGGACCGAGGTGTGCATATTGAGATCCACCATCACCTGCCCCTGTTCGTTGACCTCACAGAGGAAGCTGCCGTCCTCCTGTTTGAGGACCTTGTTGTTGACGTTGTTGCCGACGAAGACGAAAAGTCCCGGTACTTTCAAAGTCATCGGTTCCCGGCCATCCTTGAAAGCGATCCGGACCCCTTCCAGCCCCATGGCATCTCCGAAGGCCTCTTCCACCGAAGCGTTGAGAATGAATTCGATCTTTTCGTTCTTTTGAACCCGCTCCACGGTAGGCGGGGCGGCACGGAAACTGTCCCGGCGATGGATCACGTAGACCTTGGAACAGATGTTGGCCAGATAGAGGGCCTCTTCCAGTGCCGTATCCCCGCCGCCCAATACGGCGACCTCTTTGTCCTTGTAGAAGAAGCCGTCACAGGTGGCGCAGGTGCTGATCCCCCGTCCCAGGAACTCCTCTTCACCTTTGAAGCCGGCCCGCTTGGGGGTGGACCCGGTACAGACGATCACGGTCTTCGCTTCGACCTGCTCGTTCCCCAGATCGATGGTGAAGTGCTCTCCCGCTTTGCGAACGCTCTGCACCTCTTTCATCTCGTGCTTCAGTCCGAAGTGCATACACTGGGCAGGCCACGGTTCCATCAGCTCCATTCCCGTCAGCGGCGGCTCCTCCCGAAAAACTCCGGGATAGTTCTCGATCTCGCTGCTCTGGGTGATCTGTCCCCCGGGCATTCCCATCTCGTACATGACGACCTCTTTGAGTCCGCCGCGGGTGGCATAGAGTCCGGCGGTCAAGCCGGCCGGTCCGCCCCCGATAATGGCACAATCCAGCATCTTCTCCCCTTTCCGGTACAAAAGCTTGTATCAACCCGCTTTTGTGGATTGATACAAACCTTTTCAGGAACCTCGAGGCCCCCAAAGGCTTTTTCAGCCCAGGAGGGCGTCGAGCTTCTCGGCAAAGACCTGCTTGCCGGCAGCGCCGACCATCTGATCGACCAGCTCACCGTTTTTGAAGAAGAGGATCGTGGGGATGGAACGGATACCGTACTTGACAGCGATCTCCTGCTCTTCGTCGGTGTTGACTTTGCAGATCTTCGCTTTGCCGTCGTAGTCTTCGGCCAGCTCTTCGATAACGGGGGCGATCATCCGGCAGGGTCCGCACCAGGGGGCCCAGAAGTCCACCAGAGCAACGCCCTCTTTGATCGTCTCGTCGAAATTGTCTTTGGTCAGTTCGATGTATTTAGCCATCTGTCAATCCTTTATGTCGTGATGTTATTGAGGTATGAGATTATACCCAGTTTCCCGAAAAATTCAGTAGAAATCGGACAAAAATATTCCGATTTAATCCAGGGGAGGAAGCGGAATCTCCTCATAGAGGGAAGAACGGGTCCCCTCCAGCGGCAGATTTCCGGCCGCCCGCACCGTATAGACCAGGGAGAATTTGGGCGTATCGCTGCCGTTGGAGCCCGCTTGATGAAGCAAACTGGCATGAAAGAGAATCAGATCGCCCTTCTCCAATACGAAGCTTTCGCGTTTGTCGATCCACTCCCGATTGGGAGCGTAATCGTCGCGGAAAAACTCTTTTTCGTCGAAGGCTTCCGGAGGGAATTCCATCCGGTGGGAACCGGGGATAAACTCCAGGACCCCGTTTTGACTCTCTTCCCTCCCGAGAGCCAGCCAGACACTCAGAAGCCGGCGGTCCCGGTAGTGCCAGTAGCGCTGATCCCGGTGCCAGCGGGTCCGGGTGCTGGTCTTGGGCATTTTGGTCATGATGGAGTTGTGATGGGCCGTCACCAGGATCGGCATCTCCCCCAGCAATCTGGCCAGCAGAGGGCGGATCTCCGGTTCTTCCATCCACTCCCGGAAGAGAATATCCCGGCGATGGACCTGCCGCAACCGCCGGATCGTCCGGCGGTAGACCTCCCGATCAATCCCGATATACTCCGACTCCAGCTCCACGGGAGGGATCCGGTGCTTCAGATGCACCGCAGCCACCTCCCGGATCGCATCGCAGCGCTCCGGATCCACCGCCCCACGAAAGAGCAGATAGCCCTTCTCCTCAAATTCCCGCACCTGCGCCTCACTCCACTCCAGATCGATGGACACTTCCTCTCCTTCCTCTTTGATTGAACCCAAAACATGCAGTAGCCAGCACGCCATCTGCATCGATCATCGGCGACATGGGCAACACATCCGAAGCCTCGACGCACCCTCCGGGTGCGCCTACATTTCGTCTGTGCACCCCTGCACACCGAGCATCAACACATCTGACATGCTTTCTACTCCATATTTTGGGTTGAAGACGCCGATTACAGCGTCAGATTTTCGATCAGCTCCACTTCGCCTCTGCGGATGATCAACGCATCGATGCAAAAGGGGAGATCGAGCCCTTTCTCTTTGAGATAGTAGTGGGCCGAATTGATCACCCGCCGCAGCTTCGTCGGCGTCAGATTGTAGACCGGATCGAAGTCGGTCCCGGCGCTCTTGACCTCCACGAAATGCAGGACTCCCTCTTTCTGCGCCACAATATCGATCTCCCCCAGTTTTCGGGCGTAGTAGTTACGCTCGACGATCCGAAACCCCGCCTCCTCCAGAAAACGGGTCGCCAGCTCCTCGCTCTCGTTGCCGAACTGTCGTAGGAGATTGCGTTTCATGGGGTTCCTTTGACGCGACCGCTCTGCGGTCACGGGTTATTCGTGTATTGGTGTATTGGTATATTGGGGGTAGGGTTTTGGCCCTGCCTGGCGGGAATGAATTCCCGCTTCCTAAAAAAGTGTTACATAGTAACACACACCGCAACTATTCATCATTCACCAATCACCATTCATCGAATAGATCGTGGGATAGCAATCCCACGCTACACTCTGTATCCAAAATCCATCATCCAACATCCAAAATTTCCTTTAGCTTCCGCCCCACTCCTCTCCCACCGGGATCACCTCCACCCGGACCGATTTGAAACGTGCAGTGAGGATCAGCTCATCCGATTCGTCGCCGAAGAGGGCATTGATCCGGCTCTTGGCGTGGTGGAAGGTACAAAAGAGGGTCCTGGGGCGTATCCCTTCGCTGTAGACCACCCGGAGCGCCTCGCTCTCTCCGTATTCGGAGCGGAGGATCACCCGCTCTCCGAAACGCTCCTGCTCCTCGGGGTTGGCCAGCAGCAGGTCCTCGTCGTAACGGGTCTCCAGGCGCTGGCTCCGTTTGGTCTGGGCGGCATTGTTGTAGTGGGCCAGGGTGCGGCCGGTGGTGAGATAGTAGCCCTCCAGAGAGTCGCGGTAGAAATGCCCCGCCAGGATCTCCTCCACCATCCCCCGCTTTTGCCACGGATGGTAGACGAAGCGTCCCAGACCGTCCTCGGTCCGGAAGTCCAGCAGGTGCAGGATCGGCGTATCCTCGTGATAGATGGGCCACTGCATCCCCCGCTTGCGGTGGCGTTTCAGCCGATAGTAGGCGGCCCCGCTGAAGCGCTCGGGAGCGACGCGGCGCACCTCTTCCCAGACCGCTTCACTGTCGGCGAAATCGAAATTCTCCCCGTCGCCCAGTTTGCGGGCCATCAGGGTAAGTACCTCCCAGTCGTCGGGCAGATCACTCTCCACCAG
>JALWZI010000224.1 GCA_027002755.1 Campylobacteraceae bacterium
GGCGTGGAGACCGTGATATTACAGAGTCCGGATCATACAACGGAAAAGCAGACGATCCTTGAAAAATTGGGAGCTGAGAAAACTGTGGCCGTGGGTAACGGCAACAACGACAGGGCTATGTTGGAGCGGGCAGCTCTGGGGATCGCGGTCCTTGGTGAGGAGGGATGTGCCGCGGCGACGCTTCAGGCGGGACAGATCGTCGTCCCCTCCATCGCCGTCGCTCTGGATCTGCTGCTCAAGCCGGGGCGGCTCACCGCCACACTGCGCCGTTAGGTCGGTATGATAAAATATCGAAATTTATTTTTTTAAGAGGAGTCAATCAATGCTGATGCAGGGAAAAAGAGGGGTCGTCCTCGGGATCGCCAACAAAAAGTCCATCGCCTACGGGATCGCCAAAGCGTGCCGGGACCAGGGGGCGGAGCTGGCCATCACCTATCTCAACGAACGTTTCGAGAAAAAGCTCGCCCCCATCGCGGAGGAGCTGGGATGTGCCGATCGCCTCTACCCCTGTGACGTGAGCAAACCCGAGGAGATTCGGGCGCTGCGGGAATCACTGGAGAAGGACTTCGGCCAGATCGATTTCATCGTCCACTCCATCGCTTTCGCCCCCAAAGAGGGCCTCAGCGGCCACTTCAGCGACATCTCCAAAGAGGCCTTCAACGTGGCCATGGATATCTCCGTCTACTCTCTGATCGAAGTGACCCGCGAGCTCAAGCCTATCCTCAGCGACAACAGTTCCATCGTTACTCTGAGCTACTACGGCGGTGTCAAGTATATCCCCAACTACAATCTCATGGGTGTCGCCAAGGCGGCCCTGGAGATGAGCGTCAAATATCTGGCGGAGGAGATGGGCCGTACCGGTACCCGGGTCAACGCCATCAGCGCCGGTCCCATCAAGACCCTTGCCGCCGCGGGGATCGGCGACTTCTCCTTCATGCTCAAGTGGAACGCCGCCCACTCCCCCCTCAAGCGTAACGTCACCATCGAAGAGGTAGGCAACAGCGGTATGTATCTGCTCAGCGACCTCTCCAAAGCCGTTACGGGTGAGATCCACTACGTCGACGGCGGTTTCAACATCATGGGAATGCCCGCCGTGGAGTTCGACGAAAACGGCAAACCCCATATCGCCTGGAACGGGGAAGGGTGAACCACGGCTTTGCCGAGGTTCGGATGTTGGATGTTGGATTATGAGTGATGGATGAATAGGAGATATCAGTGTCGAAAACATCCAATTCAAAATCCAAAATCCAAAATCCAAAATCATTTTTCTCAAAGCTTCTGACGATCTACGGCCGCAAGCCGGTGCTGGAGGCGCTGCAGGATCCGGATCTGCAGATTTATCGACTTCATCTGGCCGAGAGCAACCGTCCCTCCAAAGAGCTCAAACAGATGGTGGAGTTGGCCGAAAAGCGGGGAGTAGAGATCCGCACCCATGAGAAGAAGGCCCTCTCCCGTATCTCGAAAAACGGGCGTCAGGATCAGGGAGTCGCGCTGGATATCATCCTGGAGAACCTTATCGATCCGGAGGAGTTTCTCCAAAACCGTGAGAGCTTTCGCATCGTGGCCCTGGACAGAGTGACCAACCCCCAGAACGTGGGGATGATCATCCGATCCTGCGCTGCCGGGGCCATCGATGGGCTTTTGCTGGCAGGTAAAGGTAATGCCCCGCTGGTCTCCCCCCTGACCATCAAAGCCAGCGCCGGTACCCTCTTCAAACTTCCCATCATCCGCGGGGATTCCTTGCTCAAAAGCCTGCGCCGCTTTCAGGAAGCCGGCAGCCGGATCTATACCCTCGACTCCCACGCCGAGCTTGGCTATCGGGAGACGGAGTTTTCGCAGCGTTCGATCTTTGTCCTGGGAAATGAGAGCGAAGGGGTCAGTCCCGAGATCGAAGCACTGAGCGATGCTTCGATATCTATCCCGATGAATCGGGGTGTCGAGTCTCTCAATGTGGCGGTAACGGCGGCCCTTTTGGCCTTTTGTACTTCATCACCATGAGGCAAGATCCGTACGGATAACCCTCGATACCGAATAGAATTCGGAATAAGAAAACCCTACTCCTCACATTTGCCGGAAAGGGCTATCGATACTGGACTTCAACGGCCTGCAGATAATCTCGGGGTTCTTCCGTGCCTTTTTTTACGTCGACAAAAGAGTTGTGTCCGTTTTTGACGGTGTAGCCGAGCTCATAGTGGCCTCTTTTGGGTGTCATGATGACCCGTTTGATATGTGGAGTCAGGTTTTCCCACATGATCAGATTTTTCGTGTGGACCGACGGCTTCTTCGAAAAATACTTTTTGTATTTTTTCTGTATCCACAATCCCAGCGGCAGATTATTACTGCGCAAATGCAGTATCGATTCCGGTTCAAAGGGCAGAGTCCCCCGTTTGACCGCTGTATCGTACAGCAGGACCGTTTTTACTTTTTCGTTTCTGTCATAAATGACATCGAGGCCAAATCCCTGGTCGCAGTATCTGCCCCCTTTGTAGGGTGCACATCGTTGCGGAATGCCGAAATGATGTGACGTGAAATTGAGATCCTCCCCCTGATAGAGGAAAATATCATATTCGTTCTGGAATGTCAGGTAACTTTCGAGAGTGTACTCGTTGCTTTTTTCTATGCGGTTTTTTGGATCGGAAGATATTTTGCCGAGTTCGTTATAGCAGACGAGAAATCCTTTTCTCTCTTTTTTGAAGGATTGTGACGGATGGATGATTTTGATACGCTCTTCCTTGTCTTTGACTCTCGTGTAGCGCACAGTGCCGTTGATCTCCATTTTTCTGTAAACAGCCGGATAGTCCGCAACACAGAGCATATCTCTGTCGCTGGTGTTGGTGATCGTGTCACTGATCTTCTGGGCAGTTGCCAATGTGCAGATTGTCAGAAGGATCGTCAGGCCGGATTTTTTCATTGTTCGTGAACCTTTCAGTTGTTGGTCTGATCTAAAACGGTGGGAGATCGGTCCGGATACTCTTTCCCAATCTCTTTTTCAAGAGAAGGGTAGCATAATGTTCGGATCAAATTTCAACAAGGAACGGAAATGATTTTGAGAATACCGACGGGGATTCTACTGGCAGGGATGCTGGCATGGGCAGCACCTGTGAAACCTTTTACTCCCAGTTTGCAACTGGGGGGTGATATGAGTGTGGAGATGCTGCACAAGCAGAATCTCGCGGTGGTCCGTAAAGCGGTGGAGGGGTTGCGTCAGACCCTCCCGCAGAAGGTCGATGCCTACACGACGCTGGTGGGAGTGGACAGCAACGGAACGCAACTGATCTATACGTTCGAGGTAGACGGAGGGCCGAAAAGCGACGAGACCCTTCGAAAAGAAGGCAGGGAACGCATGGCGCCGCGGGTCAAAGAGGGGATCTGCAAAGGTGCCGAACGCTTCCTCCGTTCCGGGATCTCTATACGCTACCGCTATCTCAGCCATACCAGCAAAGCGGAGATCCTGCGGGTAGATGTAACCGAAAAGGATTGCCCTTCCCACTGAGCCGAATTTTCCAAGGGATATATCATTACCGGAAGATCTCCACCGGGACGAAGAGCGGAGCTCCGGTGACGGTCCGGACGAACCCCCGGTCGCTTTGACGGCAGGCCCGCTCCGGATCGTCGGCTGCCGCACACTCCCCGGAGGGGACCGCCACGACCGCCCAGCAATTCTTTCCCTTTTTCAGGAGAGCCGAGAGAGGTTCATACCTCTGTGTCCCATCCGGGGACTGCGGTTCGGTGACGACCCAGGCCCACCCCGATTTCACTTTCAGATGCCTGACGACGAAACGTACCTTGAGGCCGAGGTGTGTCCGGACCCAGTACCGCAGGCCGTCCAGGATAGCCCTGCGTTCCATCGTTCCCGGAGCGGGGTGAGAGACACCGGAGTTTCGTACGGGTCCTGCGATACCGGCGACCGTGCCGATTCCCATCATCAAAATCAGAACAATTGCAAAACTAAAAGTTTTCATTTTTCCTCCTTCATCTTCTATGATAGCGCAAGCTTTTTCCACGATACAAAAAGACGGATTTTTACATGCGCAGTCCGATGGATATATCTTGGCTATAATCTGATTAACTGATGAAAAAACGGGTGGTGATAACGGTGGATGATTCCGGAGTCCTCTATCTCGATATCGAAACGGATCGGGATGGGAAAAAGATTTACGAGATCGGTGTTTTGTGCGGTGAGAAGAGTCATAAAAACTCTTCACCGGAAGCGATCGCCAGTTTCGTTCGTCTCTGTTCTTCCGCCGAATTTCTCTGCGGCCACAACCTCTTCGATCATGATTTGCCGCATATTGAGGAGAAGAGTCGGCTCTTCAGGGATCTGGCGCGCTTTACTCCCATCGATACCCTGCCGATTTCGCTTCTATTTTTCAACGAACGGACCCACCATGCACTTCCAAAAACCTATAAAAATGAAGATGAATTCCGTAACGATCCCGTCAAAGATTGTGAACTTACCCGAACGCTTTTGACAAAGATCGTGGAGCGTTTCGCTTCATTCCCTGAAGGGGAGCGTTCTCTTTTTGCCTCTTTGCTTCGGAATGAGGAAAAGTTTCACGGTTTTTTCGATTATCTCGAGGGGATGAGAATGTTGCCGTCTCTTAGGGATGAGGAGGAATTGTATACGCAAATTCTCACTCATTTTGAGACAGTAATTGATCGAGATTATTTGAGAGATATGATCCTGAACTCCCGGAGTGAGCTCGCCTACATCCTGGCACTGTTGTCGCCCCGGATAGAGATCAAAGCCCATCCTCCCAAGGTACTTTATGATTATCCCGACATCGTCGAGAAACAGCGACGGCTCTGTTACGATGCCGAAAGGTTGAAACAGGATTTGGAAGAGATCGCCGACGAGATATTCGGCATCCCGTCGTTTCGGATATTCCCGAAACTCAATCCTTCGCTTCTGGATTCCAACACCTTGTCCCAAAGAAATATCATCGAGGCAGCGCTGCACAGAGAATCGTTTCTCGCGATTCTTCCAACCGGCGGCGGAAAGACATTCACCTTCTGGCTGCCGGCTGTGATTCAGGCCTCTCGCTACAAATCCCTGACCGTGGTGATCTCCCCGTTGCAGGCACTGATCGAAGACCACATCAAAAATTTCGAAAAAAAAGTGGCCAACTACCGTGCGGTAGCCATCAGCGGATTTCTGACGCCCCAGGAGCGCGCCGATGCCATCACCCAAGTGATCAACGGCGAAGCGGATATCCTCTACATCGCCCCGGAGTCTTTGCGATCAAATACGATCTTTTCCATCCTCAAAAACCGCTATGTGGAGCGTTTCGTCATCGACGAAGCCCACTGTCTCTCCACCTGGGGAAACGATTTTCGTCAGGACTATTACTACATCTGCACCTTTGTCCGGGATCTGCTGGATGCCAAACCTTTTCAGGATCACATCCCGGTCTCATGTTTCACCGCGACGGCCAAACCGGGGGTCATCTCAGATATCGAGAATTATTTTCGGGAAGGATTGGGACTCGAACTGGAGGAGTATCTGGCCAAACCTGAGCGCAAAAATCTTCGTTATGTGGCGCTGGATGCCCCTCGGGAGAGAAAATATACCGCGTTGCTGGAGCTGGTGCAGAAGCATCAGGGATCGACCCTCGTCTATATTCCCACCTCTACGCGGCTCTGTGATGATACGGCGGAGCGCCTGGCGGTTGATACCGGCAAAGAGGTTCGTTCCTTTCATTCCAAGCTAGATCCCCAGGAGAAGATGCAGATCCTCAAAGACTATATCCTCAATGAGATCGATGTGATCGTCGCCACAACAGCCTTTGGGATGGGAGTGGACAAAGCCGACATCACCCAGGTGATCCACTACGAACCCTCCGATTCTCTGGAAAACTATGCTCAGGAGGCGGGACGGGGGGCACGGAATGAAAAACTCGAGGCGATCTGCCCCATCCTCTACGACGAAGCCGATCTGGACAAACACTTTCAGACACTGAGGCGAAGCAAAGTCACTGTTTCGGAGATCAATTCGATCTTTCAGGTTCTCAAACGGAACAAATCCCGACATATTTTCATCACTACCCGTGAACTGGCCCACGCGGCGGGATGGGATGTCGAAGACAGCTCCCAGGACTATGCGACCAAGATCAAAACGATTCTGCTGGAGCTGGAGCGGGAAGGGTATATCGAAAGAGAGCGAAACAGAGTCCGGTATTTCGGGGACTCTGTGGCAGCGGACAATCGGGAACGCCTTGAAAAGCTCCTCAGGAAAAAGAGCGTGCCCGAAGAGGAGAGTTGGCGTTACGTAGAGGTGCTCAATCGGATCCTGGGAAAAGGAAAAGATCATCCCATCGAAATCGACGATATCGCCCTCGTGCTAGGGATCGAGCGCTCGGATGTGGCCCTGATCGTGCAGGAGTTCATCGAAGCAGGAATTGTCGGCGACAGCCGGGATACGACGGTGGAGCTTTTGGACACGAGCGGGAAGTATCTAAAGCATGTGCTAGAGACAGAAAAGGCTCTTTTTATGATCCTTGTCCGAAATCCAAGTGAACAGTTCACGCTCAAGGAGCTCAACGAAGCACTGCTACAAAAAGGGATCATCCGGGGGAACGAAAGCGAAACCATCCTCAATCTGGTTAAAGGATGGCGCAGTCGGGGGCATTTCGCTCTGCAGAGGATCAATCGGCAGCAGGAGCTTTGGCAGTATCGTTTTACCGATGGGGCCAAATTTGGACACCTCTTGGAAAAAAGGCAGGAACTTGTCCGTAAACTTCATGAAATATTGTGTAAGAGTCTGAATGAAGAGAAAAAGGAAGAGCCCCGTGTCAGCTTCTCGTTGACAGAGTTGCACCGGAAATTGGAGAAACGGTATTCACTCAAAGAGATTGACCGTGGGTTGCTTTTTCTACACCGGCAAAAGGTGATTCGACTATTGGGGGGTAGGTTCATCCACTATGCCCCCATGTCGATCGAAAAACTGGAAAAGATGGAGATCACCAACAAACGCTATACCAAAGTGGAATATCGGCAACGTCTGGTGAAACATTATCAGATCAAGACCGAAGCGATTCACATCATGGGGGAGTATGCCAATCGCCTGATGCGCAATCCTGCCGAGGCTACCCGGTTTCTGCAGGACTATTTCGAGCTTCGCTACGATGCCTTCAAGCGGCGGTACAAACTTCTCAAAGAGCAACTCTCCCGGCCTATTACCGAGCGGCGTTACCGGCAGATTTTCGAGAAGCTCAACGACGATCAGAAAAGGATCATTTCGGATCGGGAATCCCGGGCGATCATGATATTGGCCGGCCCCGGCAGCGGCAAGACCCGGGTGCTGGTCCACAAGATCGCTTCCCTGGTCCTGACCGAAGATGTCCAGCCCGAGCAGTTCATGATGCTCACCTTTTCCCGCTCGGCGGTGCGGGAGTTTCGTTCCCGTCTGGCGGGATTACTCGGTGAGTCGGCCTATGAGATGGAGATCAGCACCTTTCATGCTTTTGCCCTGCGCCAGATCGGACGAACGGCCGAGGATGGGGAGGTGCTCCACAGTGCCATCGCCGAAGCGGCGCGTCAGATCCGTTCCGGGGAGCTGCGGCTTCCGCACCGGGAGGCTCTGGTACTGGATGAATATCAGGACATCAGTGCCGAAGCATTTGATCTGGTTTCGGCGATCTTCGAAGCCAGTCCGGGTCTCCGTCTCATTGCCGTAGGAGATGACGATCAGTGCATCATGGAGTATGCGGGAGCCGATCCGGCCTATTTCAGACATTTCAGGGAGCGTTTCTCTGCAGTAGAAACCGAGGAGGGGGAACGGATCTTTTCTCAATATGAACTTTTGAAGAACTATCGCAGCAGTGCCCGGATCGTCCACTATTCCGAAGCCTTCATCCGACAGTGCAGTGAACGCATCAAATCCCATCCGCTCCAGCCCCACAACGATCCCGGAGAACGAGTGGAAGTGATCGAATATCGGGGAGATTCGCTTATCGCTCCAGCGCTGCAGCGATCTATGGAGCTTTTGCCCGAGACCAAAGAGTTGGCGATACTGGCCTACACCAACGAAGAGGTCCTGGCAATCTATTCAGGTTTGAGAGCCCGGGGTGTTCCGGCGAGATTTTTGATTGACCGTCCCCGCTTTGAGGTCAAAGATATCGATGAAATCATCTATTTAAACCATCTTCTCAACAAAGAGGCAGACCCGGGCCGGCCCTACGAAAAGCGCCATTTTGAAAAGGCGCTGGATCTGACGGAAAAGCGTTATGCCGGCTCCAAAAATCTCCCGCTGCTGCGACGAGTGGTTTTCGGTTTTCTCAATGAGAGTGAGAATCTCTCGGCTTCTCTTTGGACAGAATGGCTCGATGAGGTGGAGTTGGAGCATGTAGAGGGGGACAAGACGACCCGTGTGACGATTTCGACGATCCACAAATCCAAAGGGATGGAGTTCGAGAGTGTGATCCTCTTGGCGCAAAGGCCCCTGAGAGAGGATGCCGATCTGCGCCTTTACTACGTGGGGATGACACGGGCCAAAGAGCGGCTGAGCATTTTTCATCGTGGTGAGCGACGTTTCAAGATTACCGGTGACTATTGTCGACATCGGACTGTGGAGCCGATTTCGAAAGCCACCGAGGAATCTTCTATCATATTGATAATGGGGCTTTCGGATATTCATCTGGGCTTTGAAGGAGTACAGAACCGAAAAGAGATGACGATTCTGGCGGGCGAGCCGTTGCAACTGCACCCGGTAGGGAGAAACGGAATATTTCAGCTCCACTATCACGGAGCAGTAGTAGAGCAGCTTTCCAAACGTTTTCATAAAAAGGTGGAGGATTATCTGAGTCGTGGCTACAGAATCAAAGAGGCGAAGGTCGATTTCGTCGTCCAATGGAGAGACAGAGATCGCGATCGGGAGCTGCGGCATGTCCTGGCACAAATAGAACTGATCAGAGAAGGGTGATCGGGACCGTGGCACGGGTGGATCAGGAGCGTTTCTATCGTGAAAATATCCGAAATTACGGCATCACGCCGCAGGGGGTGGCCTGGGATTCGGCCCAGACCCAGCGGCGGCGTTTCGCCGTGCTGGCGGCGCAGCTGGGGGATCTGAGAGACTCGACCCTGGTGGATGCGGGGTGCGGTTTTGGGGATCTTTATCTCTTTCTCAAGGAGCGTGGCAATCTGCCACGAAGGTACATCGGGATCGATCTGGTCCTGGAGATGGTGGAGGCGGCCAGGCAGCGCACCGGGTGCCGGATCCTCCAGCGCGACATCCTACGCCAGAGCTTGCCGACGGCCGACTGGTACGTCGCCAGCGGCTCGATGAACCTGCTCAGTCGCACCGAGACGGCGATCTTCATCCGCCGCTGCTACGAGCATGCTCGAAAAGGCTTCGTCTTCAACCTGCTGGAGGGCAGAGAGCGGGAGGGGGAGTTTTCCTACTGGCAGCCGAAGGAAGTGCGGGAGTTGCTCCGCCCGCTTGGGTCGCGGGTGGAGATAGTCAACGGGTATCTGGAGGGGGATATGACGGTGCTGTTGCATGATAGACATAAATGATTCAAAAATCATACTCATATGAAGTTAAAATATAGCGCTAATGATCTGTTGGGAAGGATAATCGAATGAAACGGATGAGTCTTTGCATGATTGTAACAAGCAGCCTCCTCCTATCAGCCTCCCCTCCGGGAGAAAAAAAACTCATTACCCAGATCCGCCAGGCCTATTACCATATAGAAAACGGCATCAAAAACAACGCCTATCGCCGCCAGCACCACAGTGAAGAGGAGGAAAACATCGTTCAGGAGGCGACGATCTACATCGACAAACAGGGAAGGGTGGTCAAGCTGCGCTGCAGCGGTGGGAGCGAAGACAGCGCCCACGAAGCTGACTACTACTACCGCCCCGATGGGACGATCTTTTTCGCCTATCTCCGCTCCGCCAATGTCGCCGAATGCAAGACCCAGCTTCGGATCTATTTCGATGCTGCCGGCCGGCCCGTCAGGCGGTTGAAAAAGGAGGGGAAGAAGTGCGGATACGCTGTCGCCTATCCTGAGAAGATCGTCGATCCTAGGGAAGGTTATCGGAAGTTTTGTGAGGTGGGAGGGAGCTGAGAAGCCATGCTTCCAATGATAAATGGCCGGTGATTTTTTCTTGCGACTCTTTCTGCGGAGTCCCGTTCAAACGACGAAAAACCGGCTCAGCGCTCGCTGGCGGCCAGCTTGAGCCCCAATCCGACGAACAGGGCGCCGAGGCCCCGATCCAGCCACCGGGATACGTGGAGGTTTTCGTTGAGATAGTTCGTCAGTTTTCCCCCGAGGAGAATCAACGGAGGTTCGACGAAAGCGGCGACGACGATGATGAGCATGCCGTGGAGGAAGAGCTGCGCACCGACCGGACCCGCCCTGGCTTCGGCGAACTGGGGCAGAAAAGCCAGGAAGAAAACGGCCACTTTGGGATTGAGTGTCGCTACCATCACCCCTTGCCTGTATATTTTTGCCGCCTCGTTGGAAGTGCTGGTGTTTTCGGGTGAAAGGCGGGTATGCCCCGTGGATCGCAATGCCTGGATACCGAGCCAGACGAGGTAGGCTGCGCCGATGTATTTGACGGTCGAAAAGGCCACGGCGGAAGCGGCCAGGATCGCCGACAGACCCAAAGCGGCGAGAAGCACATGGACGAAGGCCCCCGTCCAGATCCCGAACATCGCGGAAAAGCCCGCTTTGACGCCCCTTTTGGCGGTTTGCCCCAGGATAAACGCCATATCGGGACCCGGAGAGATATTCAGTAAAAACGCAGCCGTCAAAAAGGTGATCCAATGGGCTAGTGAATAGTCGAACATACGACTATTTTACAGGGAAATACTTTAGAGTTCTTACGGCGTGGAATGGTATTCCCAGGATGAATGGAGAATTGAGGATGGAGAATGGAGAATTTTGGTGCGTTGCAGCGCGTTTGTTAAGGGGGCTAACCCTGCAGACTCTGCAGCTCCCCTTTGACCTTCTCCAGCTTCTGCTCCGCTTCGGCGAGAGCCTGGCGGTTCTGGGCGATGACCTGCTCGGGGGCGTTGGCGACGAATTTTTCGTTGTTCAGCATTCCCGAGAGTTTCATGATCTCTTTTTCCAGCTTGGCCTTTTGCTTCTCCAGCTTGGCGATGATGGGGCCCATGTCGATGTCGGCGGTGGAGATGTAGCTCTCCAGATGGTCGCCCACGTCGGTGACGGCGGGTTCGGGTTTGGCTCGGACGAACTCCATCGTATTGACTTTGGCCAGTTTTTCGATGAAAGGCTTCATCAGTTCCTCGTCCACATCGGCGTTGAATTTGACATAAGCTTTTTCGATCCGCTGGTTGGCCTTGTCCACCAGGGTCTTGCAGCGGCGGATCGAGACGATCGCTTCGATGGCCAGGGCGAAATCCTCCATGATCTTCTCGTCCGGCTTTCCGGCGACGGGGTAGGGGCGGATCATGATCGATTCGCTCTCGCTCAGATCGGTGCCTCCCAGGCGCTGATAGAGGTATTCGGTGAGATAGGGCATAAAGGGATGCAGGAGCTTCATCGACTCACGGTAGATGCTTCCCAGCTCCGGCACGCTTGCTTTGCTTGCTTTACTCAGCTCGATCCCCCAGTCGCAGAACTCTCCCCAAAGGAAGCGATACAGCGTCGTGGCGGCGTCGTTGAAGCGGTACCGGTCGATGTAGTGACGGGTCTCCTCAACGGCCAAGTAGAAACGGCTGAGCATGTAGCGCCCCAGTGGTGTTTCGATCCGCTCGGGATCCAGGTCCTCAAAGCGCTCGGCGTTCATCAGCAGATAATTCGCGGCGTTGTAGAGCTTGTTGGTGAAGTTGCGGCTCTGCTCCAGCTTCTCTTCGCTGAGTTTGATATCCCGCCCCTGGACCGCCAGGACCGCCAGGGTGAAGCGCAGGGCATCGGCGGAGTATTTGTCAATCATCACCAGGGGGTCGATGACGTTGCCTTTGGATTTGGACATCTTCTCGCCCTTCTCGTCCTTGACCAGGGCGTGGAGATAGACGTGGGGGAAGGGAAGTTCACCCGTGAGCTTTTCTCCCATCATCAGCATCCGCGCCACCCAGAAGAAGAGGATGTCGAAACCGGTGATCAGCAGGGAGTTGGGGTAGAACTCCTCCATATCGCTTTCGAACCACTTGATGCTCTTCAGCGCTTCGCCGTTGCCCCAGCCCAGGGTTGAGAAGGGCCAGAGCCCGGAGCTGAACCAGGTGTCCAGTACGTCGGGATCCTGATGGATGTTGGTACTGCCGCACTTTTCGCATTTGGCAGGCGTGTCGCCTTCGAAGGCCCACTGATGGCCGCACTCGTCGCAGTACATCACCGGGATCTGATGCCCCCACCAGAGCTGGCGGCTGATACACCAGTCCCGCAGGTCCCGCATCCAGGCGTTGAAGCTGTTGATCCAGTGCTCGGGGAAGAAGCGCACTTCTCCCTCGTTGACCCGGCGGACGGTATCGGCGGCGAACTCTTTTTTGACGAACCACTGCTTGGAAACATAGGGTTCGACGACATTCTTGCAGCGGTAGCAGTGGCCCACCTGGTGGCGGTGCTCCTCGACCTTTTCGAGGAAGCCCTCCTCTTCGAGTTTTTTGACGATCGGCTCCCTCGCTTCCAATCGCTCCATGCCGGCGAACTCCCCGGCGTACTGGTTGAGGATGCCGTTCTCGTCGAAGACGGTGATGAAGTCAAGGCCATGGCGTATGCCGACTTCGTAGTCGTTGGGGTCGTGGGCGGGGGTGACCTTGACCACCCCGGTTCCGAACTCCATGTCGACATGCTCGTCGGCGATGACGGGAATCTCCCGGCCGATCAGGGGCAGCAGGATCGTCTTGCCGATGAGATCCTTGTAGCGCTCGTCGGCGGGGTTGACCATGACGGCGGTGTCGCCGAAGAAGGTTTCGGGGCGGGTGGTGGCGACGACCACATGCCCGCTGCCGTCGGCGAGGGGATAGCGAATATGGTAGAGCTTGCCTTCGTGCTCCTCGTATTCGACCTCGATGTCAC
>JALWZI010000225.1 GCA_027002755.1 Campylobacteraceae bacterium
TCGATATGCATCCCGACCCCTTCCCTCGCCCGCAAAATCCGGGCGATGCTCCGCAGCGCCCCTTTGCGCTCGATCACCCGGTGTCCGAAACTCCTGCGATAGGGCTGGATGATCTTCTCGTCAATCAGTGGATTTTTGCTCTGAGCTTTGGCCACCAGCGTCCCCGGCAGGCCGTTGACGGCAAAGAACTGCGCCAGGAACTCCCAGTTGCCGTAATGAGAAACAAGAAAAACCATCCCCCTGCGGTTCAGCTCCTTGAGACGGGCGATCCGTTCCCTCGCCTCTTCGAGATTGACCACGCTCTTTTCGTAATCGAAACGTCCGGTAAACATCAGGACCATCTCCGCATAGAAATGGGCCTTGTGCCAGCGGTATCGGGCGGAGATCTCCCGCCGCGCCGCGTCACTCATCTCCGGGAAAGCGATCGCCAGATGCTGCCGGATCCTCTCGTCCCGTCGGCCGCCCGGTGCATAGCTGCGTTCGGCAATCTGCCGTGCCAACGCGTAGAGCGACTTTCGCGGCAGATAACGGGCCGCCGCCAGCAGGGCCCGGACGGTATGGTACTCGAACGCTTGCTTCATTCCTCGTCGCCTTCTCTCCAAGCTGTTGGTTATAATTCTATCGAAAGGTAGCCCATGATCTGTATTTTCGACTGTGAAACCGTTCCCGATATCGAATTGATCCGCCAGAATTTCGAGGTGGAAGGCCTCTCCGAAGCCGCCGCGATCAACAAAGCCCAACAGCTCTACGCGGAAGATCACGGCGGAAGCACTTTCCTCCCTCTGCCCTACCACCGCGTCGTCGCACTCTCTGCCGTCATCGCCGACGATTTCGGCAACTTTATCAAAGTGGGGGACTTCGGAAACGACTCGGTGGAGGAATCGGCGATCATCCGTCACTTTTTCGATTTCATCGAAGAGCGCAATCCCCGTCTTGTCTCCTTCAACGGACGGGGTTTCGATATGCCGATGCTCCTGATCCGGGCCCTGCGTTACAACTTCTCTTTCCCTGCCTGGTTCGACCAGAACAATCCCCAGCTCAACAAAACCAAATGGGAAAACTACCGGCAGCGCTACGCCGAAGAGTTCCACACTGATCTGCTGGACAGCCTCGGAAGTTTCGGAGCGGTACGCAACCTCAAGCTCGATCTGCTCTGTACGATGGCCAACATCCCGGGTAAATACGATGTGAGCGGAGATCAGGTCACCGAACTCTATTTCCGGGGAGAGCTGGAGAAGATCCGGGAGTATTGTCAATCCGATGTCCTCAACACCTACTGGCTCTGGCTCAAATACGAACTGCTCCGGGGCAGACTGACGCTGGAGGACTACGCCCGCTTCCTGGAGACCATGAAAGAGAAGATGCCCCGAGATCAGGGATACTACACACCCTTCGCCGAAGCGATCGACAGAGAACTGGAGCGCCTGGCGATTTGACGTTATCTCCTATTGGATATAATCTAGACAATTTTTTCTAAAAGGGAAGACGGAGTGAGTGCATTGAATCGTCGTTTGTCGTTTGTCGTTTGTCGTTTGAGAGCGGTCGGCAGTCGGCAGTCGGCAGTCGGCAGCGAGAGAGTCGCAAGGAGTGTCGCCTTTGGCGACGTTATTGGTTATTGGTTATTAGTTATTGGAAGCGTTGCAAAGCAACGCAAACCGAAACCATTCATCATTCATCATTCATCATTCATCATTCGAAAGCGTTGCTTTCGTTTCCGGTTCCTCACTCCTCATTCCTCATTTGCAAGACTCCCAAGGAGTTTTGCATGATCGCCGTAGTCGATTACAAAATGGGGAACCTAGGCTCCGTCATTAACGCCTTTGAAAAGGTCGGGGCCAAAGCGGAACTGGTCAGCGATCCGGAGAAACTCACCCGCTACAGCCGGGTCCAGCTCCCCGGAGTCGGAGCCTTCCCCGATGCCATGGAGCATCTGAAATCCAACGGGATGGATGAGGCGATCCGGGAGTTCGCCCAAAGCGGCAAACCGCTGATGGGTACCTGTCTGGGGATGCAGCTTCTCTTTGAAGAGAGCGAGGAGTTCGGTCGTCATGAGGGGTTGGGTCTGATCCCGGGCAAGGTTGTTCGCTTCAACGAGGCCAGATTCGATCATCCCCACAAAGTCCCCCATATGGGCTGGAACGAACTCTTCGTGCAGAAAGATTCTCCCATTTTCCGGGACCTGCCGAAAGAATTCTATCTCTACTTCGTCCACTCCTATCATGCGGTCTGTGACGACGAATATGCCATCGGCAAAACCCACTATGGATATGAGTTCGTCAGTGCCGTCCAGCGGGAGAACGTCTACGGCTTTCAACCCCACCCGGAGAAAAGCCACGATCACGGCCTGAAGATCGTGGAGAATTTCACGAAACTGTGAAAGAGTCGCAAGTCGCAGGCACGGGGCTTCGCCCCTCACGTTACAAGTAAAAAGGATACAAGTTGGATTTTTCATTGAATCAAGTCGGCAGATATGTCGCCTTCGGTGACGCTATTGGTTATTGGTTACTGGTTATTGGAAGCGTTGCCATGCAACGTTTATCGAAACTACGCACTACCCACTACGCACTACCCACTAAAAAACTCGACTCCTCACTCCTCACTCCTCACTCCTCACTCATTTACGACGGAGGTCGAAAATGGTAATCCTCCCCGCTATCGACCTCAAAGACGGTAAGGCAGTCCGTCTCTCCAAAGGGCTGATGGATTCGGCCAAGATCTACAGCGATGAGCCTTGGCAGGTGGCCAAACATTTCGAAGAGCTTGGAAGTGAATGGCTTCATCTGGTGGACCTCAACGGCGCTTTCGCCGGAGAGCCGAAGAACCTGGAGCAGATCCGCAAGATCCGGGAAAACTGCAACCTGAAGCTGGAGCTGGGCGGCGGGATCCGGGACGAAGAGACGATCCGGATGTATCTGGACCTGGGGGTCGACCGGCTGATCCTGGGCTCGGTGGCGGTCAAGGATCCCGACTTCGTCCGGGAGATGGCGGCCAGATACCCCATCGTCGTCGGCATCGATGCCATCGACGGGATGGTGGCGGTGGAAGGGTGGGCCGAAGTGAGTGAAATGAAAGCCACCGATCTGGCTCGGGCCTTCGCCGATGCGGGGGTCGAAGCGATCATCTGTACCGACGTGGGACGCGACGGAATGCTCAGCGGGATCAACATCGAATTTACCCGAAGCATCGCCGAAGCGAGCGGACTTCCCACCATCGCCAGCGGCGGGTTGCGGGATATCGAAGACATACGAAAGCTCATCGAAGCCGATATTTACGGGACCATCGTCGGCAAAGCCTTCTACGAGGGGACCCTCGATCTGGCCGAAGCCTTTCGTCTCGCGCGGGGGAGCGACTGATGCAGGAACGCTACACCGAACTTCGCTTTCTCACCGAGCCCGCTTTTGTCGATCTCCTGGCCGACTTCATCGCCTCGGTAAGTGACGAAGCGATCGAATACGGCAACGATCGGATCATCCTGCGCACCGAAGCCGAGACGCTCCCCGTCATCGAGGCCGTCCGGAAACTCGCCCAAGAGGCCGGGATCCCTTTGACGATCGAGAAGGAAGAGAAGGAGAACATCGACTGGATCAAAAGCTACCAGGATTCGGTCCAACCCATCGAAGCGGGGCCTTTTTACATCCACCCCGAGTGGTACGAACCCAGGGAGGGGAAGATCAACATCCTGATCAATCCCGCCCTGGCCTTCGGTTCCGGCCACCACGCCACGACCCACAGCTGTCTGGAAGCTATCGGCGAACAGGTCCGTGGTGGGGAATCCCTGCTCGATGTGGGATGCGGCAGCGGGATCCTGGCCCTGGCGGCACGCAAACTGGGCGCCCGGGTGGAACTCTGTGACACCGACCCCCTGGCCGTGCAAAGTGCGGCAGAGAATTTCACTCTCAACGGGGAGAGCTTCGAAGCGATCTGGGAAGGCTCCGCCCACAAAAGCG
>JALWZI010000226.1 GCA_027002755.1 Campylobacteraceae bacterium
AGCTTGACAATGTCAAGGAGGTGCGCCAGACCGGGATGATCGCTGCCGTGGAGATGATCGACTATCCGGCCGAAGAGCGCAAAGGTCTGGAGGTCTACCGCTACGGTCTGGAGCACGAGGTCCTGCTCCGGCCTCTGGGGAATGTGATCTACTTCATGCCCCCCTATGTCATCACGGACAGAGAGATTGACAAGATGATGGAGACGGCTTACGCCGGGATCGCCGGTCTGAACCGATAGATGAGTTTTCTATAAAGAGATCGGGGGTAGTCTCGTCATCCTGAACTTGATTCAGGATCCAGGGTATTTTTCAGGGGATAAAAAAAGAATCGGGAGATCCTTAATCATCTTTGCCGGGAAGCTTGAGGGAGAGATTCGGCAGCTTCACTTTCCCGAAGAGACCTTTGATCCCCCGGGAGTTTTTCAGGCGCTCGTAGTGCCGGGCGGCTCTGGCCACTCCCATCTCGGCCGCCTCCTCGTAGAGCAGCAGGGCCAGCTGCCGATCTTTGCCGATCCCGACCCCGTGCTCGTAGAACTGTGCCAGATCGCAGATCGCTTCGGGAAAATTCTGATCCGCGAGAGTGTTGATCTGGGTGAAGGCCTCGGCGTGATCCTCCTCGATCACCTCGCCCTTGAAAAGCTCTCTCGCCAGGAGGAACTGGGCGAACTGGGACTCGGTGGCCGCCGCCAGGAGAAGGACCAGGGCCGCTTCGCCCTTTTTCCCCTCCTCTTTGTACTGCTGATAGTGACGGAGGAACGACTCGATCTCCTCTTCGCTGTAGCCCTGTGAAGCGATCTTTTTCTGCATCGCTTCGACCTCTTTGGGGATCCGTTCGGCCTCTTCCACCGGAGGGAACTGATGGATCATATTGCGGAACTTCTGCCCCACGTAGGGGATCGGAGAATAACGGTGATCCTCTCCCTTTCTCTCCTGCACCGTTACTTCGGCCTCGGGCGAAGCAGGGGTTTCCCGGGATGTCGAAGAGGTCTCCCCGGAGACAGGCTCTTCGGAGGCGGAGACAGCCGCAGGGGTCTCCTCTTCTGCTTCCGATTCCGGTTCCGGCAGTGTCATTTCCGGTGACGGCTCGCCGGCAGCCTCCCCTTCGCTCTCTTCAGGCTCCACGTTCCCAGCCGCCTCTTCCGTTTCGGGGGGAAGTATCTCTTCCTCTTCGGTTCCGGTGGGAGGAACCTTTGTCCCGCCGACAGACCTTTCGGGCATCTCGTCGGCACTCTCGGGTTCCAGTTCGAAGGTGGGAGCGGGGACATACTCCTTGACCGGAGGGGTCTGGGACTGTCGGGAGTAGCGCAGGATATCGTCCAGATCCAGAACCCGTTCCTCCCGGGCAGGTTCCGGGGCCTCCTCTTCCAGATCGAAGAGGCCCGCGTCGCTCCGAGGCTGGGGCCGGGAGGGGGTTCGGGGGGCCGGTGCCGTCCTGGAACTGAAGAATTCATCCTCCAGACTGCCGGCGTAGTGTTTCATCTCGTATAGTGCCTGACGGTAGTTGCGGCTTTCGAGCAGATCAATGATCTCGTTGAGACGGTCATCGAGACTCAGGCTCCGCAGTGCCTGGCACTGGAGATCGATGGTCCGGAAATCTCCGAGTTTGACCGCCAGTCGAACTATTTCGAATCGTGTAGTGATCTCTTCCATGCTACCCCGTTTCCCTCAATCATTCCTGGAGAATTATGCAATGATATCATAGGTATCTGTAATTTATGTTAAAAAATATAGAAAAGAAAAACGACAATTTTGGTATGATAACGTCACTTTTTCGGCATGAAAGCGACCATGAGCCCAGACAGCAGCGCAGATGTAAAAACATCCCCCCATATTCCTGTACTACTCTCCCAGGTCCTCGAGAGTTTCTCCTCGCTTGAAGCGGGGGTGCTGATCGACTGCACCCTGGGGTATGCCGGCCACAGCGCCGCCCTGCTGGAGGCCCATCCCCGCCTGTATCTCATCGGCATCGACCGGGACCCCGAGGCCCTGGCCTTTTCCCGGGAGCGCCTGGCCCCCTACGGTGAGCGGGTCCGGCTGCTGCAGGGCTCTTTCTCCGAACTGCTCCCCGCTCTTCTGAAACAGGAGCCTGTGGCGGGGGTCCTGGCCGATTTCGGCGTCAGCTCTCTTCAGCTGGACAAACGGGAGCGTGGCTTCTCCTTCGAGAGTGAAACTCTCGATATGCGGATGAACCCCGAAGCGCCCCTGAGCGCCTACGAAGTGGTCAACGGGTATTCGCGGGAGCGTCTGGAGTACCTCTTTCGGGAGTATGGGGAGATCCCCAGGGCCCGGCAGCTGGCCGAAGCGATCGTCAGCGAGCGAAAAGATCGGCCCATCGAAAGTGCCCGGCAGCTGGCGGAGCTGGGCAAAAGAGTCCTGCGTGGCAAGGGAAAGACCCACCCGGCGACCCAGATGTTTCAGGCGATCCGCATCGAGGTCAACGATGAGCTGGGTGAGATCGAGCGCCTCCTGGATGCTCTGGAAAGCACCCAACCCACCGGAGCGATCGTCTCGCTCATCACCTTTCACTCCCTCGAAGACCGCCTGGTCAAGAGCCGCTTCCGGCGCTGGAGCCGTGAGTGCATCTGCCCCCCCGAGGCTCCCCGCTGCACCTGCGGGGGTCATCACGCTCTGGGCCGGGAGCTGAGCCGCAAACCCTTCGTCGCCACCACAGAAGAGCAGCGGATCAACCCCCGCAGCCGCAGTGCCAAACTCCGCAGCTTCCGTTTCGCCGTTACGGGAGAGGCCTCATGAAGCGTCGGCCGCCCCGGGGCATCACCGGCGGAACCCTCAGCATCGCCCTGATCGCCATGACCATCGTGGTGATCCTGGCCCTGGTCAAGGTCTACCTGAGCAACCGGATCTACCGGGAGAGCCGGACCATCAACAACCTGAGTACGGAGGTGGCGGCGCTCAGGGAGGAACACAGCATCCTGCAGCTCCATGTCCAGCGTCTCAAATACAAAATTCGGATCGCCGACACCCTCTTCAGCCTCGAGGAGAGTGGAACCCCGGAGAGTACCCCCGAGGGAGAGGCGCAATGATACGGTCGATCGTCGCCTTCGCCCTCGATCGGCCGATCCTCAACCATATTCTTTTCATTCTCGTGATGGTGATGGCCCTCTTCGCCTACCAGAAGATCCCCAAAGAGATCTTTCCCCCTGCCGATCTGGAAAAGATCTCCATCACCGGCGGCTATCCCGGGACCAGTGCCGACATCCTCGACAAAATGGCGGTCAAATCCATCGAGGACGATCTCAAGAGCGTCGACAACATCAGCAATATCGATACCGTCATTCAGAACGGCTCCTTCTCCATCACCGCCGATATCAAACCCGGCGCCGATAAACAGCTGGTCCTCAACGATGTCAAGGATGTGATCGCCGAGGTCCGACGGGATCTTCCGGCGGATATGAACGAACCCATCGCCCGGGTCGTCATTCACCGCTTCCCGCTGCTGCTGATCGCCGTCTCCGGGGAGGTGCCCCGGGAGGAACTGCTGGAGGCGGCCAAAGCGCTCAAGAGCCGCCTGGCCCGTTTCAAAGCCCTCAACAGCATCGACATCCGGGGCGACGCCGACCGGGAGCTCAAGATCGGGATCGACGAGAAGAGGCTTGAGGCCTACGGGATCCCCAAAGCGCTTTTTTACCAGGCGATCCAGGGGCTCAGCTCCATCTACCCCGCCGGAACCTTCAAATCGGAAGGCAAAGAGTTCTACCTCTCTACCATCAACGGAGAGAAAGAGGCCCGCAGGATCCGCGATACGATCCTGGGGGTGGGTGACAAACGGATCCGCCTGGGCGACGTAGCCACCGTCCGTTTCGGCCTGAGCACTCCGCAGGAGATCTCCCATTTCAACGGCCGGCAGAACATCTCTCTCAACCTCACCAAGACCGCCTCGGGCAACGCCATCGCCCTGAGCCGCCAGATCCGGGAACTGCT
>JALWZI010000227.1 GCA_027002755.1 Campylobacteraceae bacterium
CATCGAAGAGTTCGGCGATGAAGGGATCTTCGATCTGCTCCATATGACGGAGGGTCTCGATGGAGTGGCGGTCCACGGCGTAGCGGTGGTAGCCGTCGAACTGGGGCAGATCGATCACCTTTTTCATCGGGGGGATCATGTAGCCCAGGATCCGCGCCTCCACGAAAGCGGCCAGCACCGAGTAGGCCGAGGGTCGGTCGAAAGTACTCCGCAGGTCCCGGTAGAGGGTCTCGTCGGGTCGTTCCGGGCGTTCGGCATGGATCAGCTCGTGCAGCAGTTCCGGATGGATTCGAAAAGGCTCGTAGGCCCGGCGGTTGAGCTCCTCGACCAGGGTGTGAAGCTTGCGGTGGCGGGTTTCGGGGAGGTAGCACGCTTCGTAGAGTTCGGGCATATAGTCCCCGATGAGCCGTTCGAGCCAGATCCGGCTGTAGAGATGGACGGTGCGCAGCGCCCCGGTGATACGCCGGGCGAGGCGGAGCTGCCCCCGATAGCTCTCGGGGAATTTAAGCAGCCGGGTCAGATCGGGCAGCAGATCCAGCCGGACCTGGTCCACTTTCTTTTTGGCGATGATATGCAGGGCGGTCCGCACCCGGAAGAGAAACTCCAGAGCGATACGGTACTCCCGGTAGTCTTCGGGATCGACGATCGTCTCGTCCAGTTCCCGGATCCGAGGGACGTTGTAGAGGAGCTTGCCCATCCAGAAGACCATGTTGGCGTCCCGGAAGCCTCCGACCCCCTCTTTGAGGTGGGGTTCCATGGTCAGGGGATAGCGCTTGTGCTGGGCACGGCGCTCCTCGACCTTGAGCCGGATGAACTCCTCCGGGTTCTCCTTTCGGATCTCGGTGAGGGCGTTCTCGATCCCGGTCCAGAGGAATTTGGAGCCCTCGATGAAGCGGGATTCGAGGAAGGCGCTTTTGATAGTGATATCCTCCCGCGCCACGATGGGCAGGTCCGCCAGTTCATGGACCCGGTGCCCCAGCTTCAGGCCGCTGTCCCAGAGCAGGTAGAGCATCTTCTCGATCATGGGCTGGGTCTGATAGCCCGGGACGTTCTCGTAGACGAACATGAGGTCGATATCGGAGTGGAGGCAGAGCTGTTCCCTCCCGTAGCTCCCCAGGGCCACCAGGGTGACGGGGATGTGGTTCTTGAGGGGGGTGTAGTGGCCGAACATCTCCCGGACGGTGACCTTGTAGACCAGGCGGATCACCGTGTCGATGGTGCGGGTGTGCCGGGCAAGGAAATCCTTGCCACCGGTTTCGGCGAAGGTCTGGGGCAGGGTGGCGAAATACTCTTTGAGATAGGTTTTGATCACCTTGGCGATCTCGAAGTCGGGAGCGTTCTCGTAGAGCAGCTCTTCGACGCGGGTATTGAGGGTACGCATAGACGTTCCTTTACGGAAATCTTGAGCCGAGGCCTAAATTATTTGGGTTATAATAGCGCAATTTCAAACCCGGCCAGCATGTAAGAACTTTTCTGAAAAGTAACCGGTTTCACTCGATAGCTCTGGCAGTCGCGAACGCCTGGGGCGCCCCTTTGGGGTTGGGCGCTCCTTTGTCGCCATCGAGTGAAATCTCTCTTTGGAGAATTATTTTGACATGATTGGAATATCGGGTTAAAGAGAGGACGGTGTGAAGTGGTAGCGGAACGAGAGGAACTGATCGAAAAGGTCAAAGCGGGTGAGCGTCTGGGGCAGGAGGAGGGCGAAGCCCTCTACGACCTGGATCTGATGACCCTGGGAGAGCTGGCGGACGGGATACGCAAAGCGCGCTACGGCCGCAAAAGCTTTTTCAACGTCAACCGCCATATCAACCCCACCAACGTCTGCAAAGACATCTGCAAATTCTGTGCCTACAGCGCCAGCCGCAAAAACCCCAACCAGTACACCCTGAGCCACGAGGAGATCCTGGACATCGCCGACGAAGCGGTGGAGCGGGGGGCCAAAGAGGTTCATGTCGTCTCGGCCCACAATCCGGAGGTAGGGATCGACTGGTATCTGGGGGCCTTCCGCAAGATCAAAGAGGCCCACCCCGAGCTGCATGTCAAAGCCCTCACCGCCGCCGAGGTCAACTTCCTGGCCGAGAGCAACGGACTCAGCTACGACGAGATGATCGATCTGATGATCGAGAGCGGGGTGGACTCCATGCCCGGCGGCGGAGCGGAGATCTTTGATGAAGAGGTGAGGGACTACATCTGCAAAGGGAAGGTGAGCTCCGAGCAGTGGCTCGACATACACCGGAAATGGCACCGGCGCGGTCGTGAGAGCAACGCCACGATGCTCTTCGGCCATGTGGAGCAGCGCAAGCACCGCATCGACCATATGCTCCGCCTGCGCAAGCTTCAGGACGAAACCGGAGGTTTCAACGCCTTCATCCCTCTGGTCTATCAGCGGGAGAACAACTTTCTGAAGGTCGAAGAGTTCCCCACCGCCCAGGAGATCCTCAAGACCTACGCCATCGCCCGGATCCTGCTGGACAATATCCCCCATATCAAAGCCTACTGGGCCACCTCCACCATCGGCCTGGCGCTTTTGGCCCAGGAGTTCGGTGCCGACGACCTGGACGGGACGATCCAGAAGGAGTCGATCCAGTCCGCCGCCGGGGCCGCCAGTGCCCGGGGGCTGCCTCTGGAGGAGTTCGTGAATCTGATCCGCAACAGCGGTTTCATCCCGGTGGAGCGTGACAGCCTGTATAATGAGCTGAAAGTTTATGATGAGGAATAGCCGATGGTCCTGATGATCGACAACTACGACAGCTTTACCTACAACATCGTTCAGTATTGCCGGGAGCTGGGCGCCGATCTGCGGGTGATCCGCAACGACGAGATGACGGTCGACCAGATCGCCGAGCTGGGGGCGGAGAAGATCATCCTCTCCCCGGGCCCTTCGACGCCCGACGAGGCGGGAGTGACCCTGGAGGTGATCGAACGTTTTGCCGGTGAGACTCCGATTTTCGGGATCTGCCTGGGACATCAGAGCATCGCCCAGGCCTTCGGCGGCGAAGTGATCCGGGCCAAGAACATGATGCACGGCAAGACCTCCCAGGTCAGAGTGACCAGCGAGACCCCCATCTTCCGGGAGCTGCCCGAAGAGTTCCGGGCCACCCGCTACCACTCCCTCACCGTCAATCCCGAGAACCTTCCCGACAGGGTGGTCCCCACCGCCTACAGCACCGACGACGGAGAGATCATGGCCCTTCAGATCCGGGATCTGCCGGTCTACGGGGTCCAGTTTCACCCGGAGTCGATCATGAGCGAATACGGCCACGAGATGCTGGACAATTTCCTGAAGCTCTGAGATGATCCGGATCTGGCGGAACGATCGGCTCTTTTACGGTTTTCTCCTCCTCTATATGGCGGGGATCGCCGCGCTGATCCTCACCACGCCGCTTTCGCCTACCGAAGCACAGCTCTTCTACCGTGAAGAGTGGAGTCCGGCGATCTGGATCGCCCGGATCCTCCACGAATACCTCCCCGGCCCTTTGGGGTTGCGTCTGGTGCCGTTTCTCCTGGGAATGCTCAATCTCCGGCTCTTCTACCGGCTCCTTCCCGACTACTTTCCCCGACTGGAAGATCGGCGTTTCACCCTGGTGATCTTCTCTATCCTGCCGGGGGTGATCGCGGCCAACGTTCTGCTCAACGATGCGGTCTTCGCGCTGACTTTGACACTACTCTTTCTCCTGGCCTATCGGAAAAAGCTCTTCTGGCTGGAGCTCCTGGCACTGCTTCTGCTGCTCAGTACGGCGACGGCGATGTTCGCTCTCTATCTGGGGGTGGCGATCTACGCTTTTGTCCGCCGGGAGTATCGGCTGGGGATCGTGGCGGCGATACTGCTGGTGGTCTCTCTGGCGACGGGGCTCTACAGCATCGGCGGCCGTCCCCAGGGACACCTGCCCGAACTCTTCGGGATCTACGCCGCGCTCTT
>JALWZI010000228.1 GCA_027002755.1 Campylobacteraceae bacterium
GCGTTGGTGGCGACGGCCTGGAGACAGTCCCTGGTCTTCAGCCACGACAGCAGCTCCCGGATCCCGGGATAAAGCCGCAGCTCCTCCCGGTGATGGGCAGTGTAGTATTCGCTGAACCACTCTTCATATCGTACCTGGAAATGATCGGTCTCGTAGAAGTACTCCGCGGCGTTTAGATGGGGATCGTTGACTTTGGCGATAATGATGTCCGGATCAAGTGGCGGCAGCCCCAGGCGGCGGCGGACGAAGTTGATGGCGTTGGCGATGGCGAGAGAGCTGTCCACCAGCGTCCCGTCCATATCGAAGACAATAAGCTTTGTGCAGCCAGAGATCATCGTCGCCTGTCACGGCGGTTGTCGATGGCCCGCAAGTAGATGGAGAGCCCGATCATCAGTGCCGTAATACCCAGCAGCAGCCCCACGGCGTATAGTAGCTTGTTGGGATCGGTCATGGCGAACTTGAAGACCAGCATCAGCGCTTCGATGGCCAGGGCAATGATGATGGAGCCCAGGAAGCGGACCATCGTCTTGTGGATGTCGTCCTCGGCATGCCTTTTGTGGGCTCCCAGCACCTCCTCCTCGAAGATCGCTTTGACCAGGTCGAAGATCGCCAGGGAAAGGGTCAGCAGAATCGTCGACTCGAACATATCCTTGACGGAGATCCGGTCGAACTCCAGGCCGTAGGTGATGAAACTGTCGATCGCCTTGATGAAGAGCAGCAACGCCACCGCAAAAAGCGCCACGCTGAAGGCGGCATAGACCCACTTGTTGAAGCGTCCGATAATGGAGTCGATGGAGGTGGGATGGACCAGGGTCAGGATATTCTCCAGGGTGATATCCACGCAGACAATATACTGCAGCTCGTTCTTGTCATTGAAGATCGGGTAGGCGGCGGTGACCACCAGCTTGTTCCCCCCGAGAGAGGGATAGGGATCGGTGAGCACACAGCGCTTCTCTTTGACCACCCGGTAGTAGTAGGCCCGGTTGCTCCGATTCTCTCCGGCTCCCTTGCGGGCGAACTTGGGATCGATGCTGACGGTATTGGTCAGCTGGCGGCCCAGAGGATCCAGCACATAGATCGCGTCGACCTTCCCCAGTTCGTTGCTGACCTTCTTCATCCCCGCGACCAGATCTTCCAGCTCTATCCCCGGCAGATGGTTGGGCAGGTTGCGCTCCAGAATGAAGCAGAGGTAGGCCCTCGCTTTTGTCCGTATCTCGGAAAACTCCTGTATCTCCTGTATCTTCATTCCGACTCCTCCTTGAGCGTGGCGATGGTTTCGGCGAACCGCACCTTCTGTCCCGGTGTCAGCCGATACTCCAGAGCCCCTTTTTCACTGAGCATCACGATGGTGGAACCCATCTCGAACCAACCGAAGAGCTCCCCTTTGCTCAGGCGGACCGGGGTTTCGTAGCGATAATGCCGTACCGGACCCGGCGCCGCATTAGTATGGACCCGCTCTTCGAAGGTCACGACCATCTTCCCCACATTGAGCGCTCCTACCAGGACGAGAAAATGACGTCGTCCCGCCGCGTCCCTCGCCGCCAGGACCACCCGCTCGTTCTCGATAAAGAGGTTGAGCTTGTTGCGCAGCAGCGGCATGTTGACCGGGTAGAGGCGTCCGGGGATATGGGTGAGGCTCTCGATGGTCAGATCCATGGGGGCATGGTAGCGGTGATAATCTTTCGGTGAAAGGTAGAAGTTGGCGTAGGACCCCCCTTCCAGCCCTTCAGCCTCCCCGACATAATGTTCACCCAGGAGTCCCGCCATGGCGTAGGCCATCCCCTTGATCTGGTAGGCCTGGCCCTCCCGGATCGTTCCCACATCGGTGATAAGCGCGTCACAGGGGGAGATCACCGCCGCCGGATCGGGATCGATGCTTCGCTGTGCCTTCAGGGCCCGGGTAAAGAGGCGGTTGAGGGAGGGATAGCTCTCCGTCGGGGCGAACTCCTCCATATTCAGTCCCATCAGTCCCACATAGCTGCGGTTGATGACCCGCTGGATCGGTCCGGGGAAAGCGGTGCCGGCAAAACGGCCGAAAAGAGAGGAGATCAGGGAGGTGTAGTGCTTAGGCATCGGCTTGAAGCTCCCGATAGTGGGCTACCGCCTCCCGCATCAGTTCGATGTGGTAGTTCTCCTGATAGTTGATGAAATCGAAGAACTTCGCCAGCTCCTCGCTCTTGGCCGCCACGGCATCGGAGAGCTCTTTGCACTGCTCTTTGGCGGCGATCTCCTCTTCGATGCCGTCCAGGAGGAACTTCTCCAGATCGCTCACTTTGTAGAGGCTCTCGTGGATCACCCGCGGCACCCCCAGGATCCCCATCTCGGCCATCATCTCCCCGAAACTCCGCAGGTGGAAGAAACTCTCGTCGATGAGGATCTGGAAGATCCGGTTGAGAAAGGCATCGTCACTGTGGGCCTGGAGATAGTTGTAGATCATGATGAGCTCGTACTCTTTGTAGCTCTCTTCAAAGAGAAAGAGGGTCAAGGCCCCCGTCGCCTCCTCGTCCAGCTCGATATCCCGGTAGCGCCGATTCATATCGAAAGCATGAATCTCCTCGTCGGGCATCTGCCCCAGGGCATAGCGCATGTAGCTCAGGTCGGTCTCGATACGGTGGCGCAGCGCCTCATCCTCCAGATGCACCAGCAGCAGCTCCAGGTCGTTCATCCGGCGGACCAGGTCGGCCAGGATCACCGAGAGCCGCTCCACTTTGATGGGAATATTGTCCCGATTGTAGTCGTACTCGATCCCCTCCACGATCAGAGCATGCTCGATCCAGGTGAAATGCCGCCAGAGGATCTTGGCAAATTCCGTCAGCACACGCTTGCTTTCCGTCTCCCGGCTCATAAAGGCCGCCATCTGGGTCTCCAGCCAGAGTTCGTGGGTCTTGACCAGCAATCGTTTCATCTTTTAGTGCTCCTCGTTTTTTTGCAAAGTAGGATTGGCCGCTTCGGGATTGCAGCTCTGCTCGATCTTGTAGACCATGGCCGGGATATCGGGATTCTCTTTCTTGGCCCGGTAGGTATCCATGGCCGCCTGCAGCGCCACCGCCACCATCTCGGAACAGGCCGCCTGATCGGGGGGAACATTCTCCAGCATCCCCAGGGTCACTGCGATGAGCTCCTCCCCCTGCTCGAAGCTGAGATCCTCCGCCTCTTTGGTAATGATGGACCCCGCCACCACGGTGGTCATGCAGGCGATGGCCTGGAAGCGGATCTCTCCGATCTTCGGGGTACCATCCCCCTCGTCGACCTTCAGGTAGATGATCACCTTTTCGCCGTTGTCGGGATTCTCGCCGATCCCGATGGCATCGGCATCCTCCAGACTTCCGTAGTTGTGGGGATTGGCCATATGTTGGATCAGTTCGTCATCTACCGGTATCGCCATCGATGCTCCTTGAAGAACTCTCCGAATTATGCTTTTGGGAGGTTTCACTCGATGGCGACAAAGGAGCGCGTGCCCCTACGGGGTGCCTTTGCCTCCACGGCTTCGCTTCGCTCCGACCGTTCTGGTTTCGAAGCTACGAAGGACAAGCAGTTGTCCTTCGTTGACGCTTCTCATTAGCGACTGCCAGAGCTGTCGAGTGAAACCGATGCTTTTCCGGGAAGAACATTTAAGTTTAGTAATCCGGAATTATACACTACTATGGACCGCTCACCCTTCTTCCGATCTCTCCTTAAAATTTTTTTCCGGGAAAGCACTTTTTCAAGTTTCGCTTAAGCTATCCCATGTATAATTCTGCCCATCAAAGCACAAACGCATTGATTCTTCGATGCGGACGTGGCGGAATTGGTAGACGCGCTAGATTCAGGTTCTAGTGGGAGCAATCCCGTGGAGGTTCAAGTCCTCTCGTCCGCACCATCCACTCTTTTCCAACAATTTTCCTGACTTTTTCAGATTTCCCACCAATATTTACAAC
>JALWZI010000229.1 GCA_027002755.1 Campylobacteraceae bacterium
GATGCCGCGGGGAGCCTTGAAGGCGAAGAGGAAGTGCTCCGGAGATTTTTCATCCCAGTGTTCAATGGTTTTGGCTTTGGGCAGGTGGTAGAAAGTACTGTTCATCTCCACCGTATCGAAGGCCTGCATATAGGCCTCGAACCAGTGGGATTTGGGCAGATCCTCCGGATAGAGCACGCCCCGCCAATGTTCATAGTAGAAGCCGGAGGTGCCGATATGCGCCGGGGCCTTCATCCGTGACTCATCTCGGATAGATCCCCATCAGTTCCGCTTCTGCCAGAACATGCCCTTTCATCGCCGCCAGCAGAGCCTCCCGGTCGAGACCCGGGTCCAGAGGCAGCGACACGTCCAGGGCGAAGAGCCGGATGAAATAGCGGTGGGGCCGGTCAGGCGGGCAGGGGCCGCCGTATCCGATCTTGCCGAAATCGTTGACCCCCTGACGGATCTCGTACTCCAGGATCGGCTCGGAAGGCACCCCCTCGGGCAGCCCACGCAGGGTCGCGGGCATGTTGTAGATCACCCAATGGACGAAAAGTCCCATGGGAGCGTCGGGATCCTCCATGATCAGGGCCAGGGAACGGGTCCCGTCAGGGATATTGCCAAACTCCAGAGGAATCGAAACATCCTCTCCGTGACAGCCGTAGCGTGCGGGGATCTCCCCGCCGTTCTCAAACGCCGGACTCTTGACATACATGACTTCACCTCCTGTCACTATCGTAAGGGCCATTAGAAGACCCCACACTATCTTCCAAATCATTTTCAACCTTTCGACTCTATCCAGATTATTATAACACCCTCTGCGATACACTGCCGGATATTGTTCAAGGACCCGACGTGGAAACCCCCGAGACCCGCAAAATCTTTTATCTCCTGATGGTGTTGGCCATGGTCGGCTGGGGAGCCTCCTGGGTCCATGTGAAATACCTGAGCGACTATCTGAGCATCCACGAGATCATCTTCTACCGCTACCTGCTGACCGCTTTGAGTATGGTCCCGCTGATTTTTTGGCTTCGACTCCCGTGGCGGATCGACCGCCAAGCCCTGGCGATCACGCTCCTGGTCTCCGGCATCATGATCCTCTACACCTGGCTCTTCATCGCCGGGACCAAGCTGGGAACCGCCGGGCTGGGAGGTGCTTTTGTCACCACGCTGATCCCGATCCTTACCTTCGCCCTGACGGCGTTGCTGGCACGACGGCGGTTGAGCCGTCGGCAGCTTTTCGCCCTGGGTCTGGGAGCGCTGGGGGTCATGACCATTCTCAACGTCTGGAGCTTTCATGCCGCCGATATTTTCCGCCTGGAGAACCTCTACTTCATTCTGGCCGCTATGAGCTGGGCGGTGCTAACCATCTTCAGCGCCCGGGTGGCAGGACGGGTCGATCCGCTGGTCTACAGCTTCTATATGTATCTGGGGGTGACGGTGCTGGAGGGGCTTTTTTTCACCGACTTTTCGACGGACCTGACGGCGCTCAGTCCCCTGGTGGACCTCAACCTTCTCCTCCTGGCCCTGGTGAGCACCACCTTCGCCACCTCCGTCTATTTCATCGGCAGCAAGAAGCTCGGGGCCGACCGGATCAGCAGTTTCACCTTTCTCGTCCCCTTCAGTGCCATCGGGTTGAGCGCCCTCTTTCTGGGGGAGAAGGTCACCTGGGGGATGGGAGTGGGAACCGTGATGGCGGTCATCGCCGTCCGCCTACTGCAGCGCCCCCACTCCTGACGATCAAATTGAACCCTCTGCAAAACAACCGGTTTCACTCGATGGCTCTGGCAGTCGCGAACATGAGAAGCGATAGTGAAGGACAACTGCTTGTCCTTCACCGCTTCGAAACCGAAACGGTCGGAGCGAAGCGAAGCCGCGGAGGCTTATGCCCGTTTCACGGGTTGAGCGCTCCTTGGTCGCCATCGAGTGAAACCTCTCTTGGATATTTTTCAGAGGGTTCAATTGTGAATCAAAGGGACTGCAGAACATGCCGGGCCAGGACCACCACGCCGCTTACAATGAACTGGACGGCGATCGCCCCGGTGATGATCCCCATCAGCTTGGTAATCACCTTCTCTCCGGTCGTTCCGAGAAGTTTTCGGATCCAGACGGCGTAGCGCAGGGCCAAATAGATCACCAGGGCATTGAGCGTAAAGGCGGCCACGGTCACGGCACTCTCCACAACGGTCCGATCCTGCTGCCGAAAGATGATCACCGTCGTAAAAAGCCCCGCACCGAAAATGATCGGTATCCCCAGAGGGATCACGGCGATATCCTCCCGATTGTCGGGGCTGAGCATCCGGCCGGAGCTGCTGTTGCCCAGCATTTCGATCGCCATCATCAGCAGGACGATCCCTCCGATCACTTTGAGTGAATGCTGATCGATCCCGAAAAAGCGCAGGATCATATCCCCGGTGAGGAAGACCACCGCAAAGGCGATCAGGATCGTCAGGGTGCTGCGGCGGGCGATCCCCGCCGCTTCGGTATGGGTCGCCCGGTGGGGCAGCATCCCCAGCATCATGGCACTCACCCCCACCGGATCCATGATCGCCGCAAAAGTGATCCCCTGCTGTAGAAAATTCTCCCAGATCCCCTGCATCCTTTTCCACTCCTCCCCATTCGGGTATTCAACCCGGAAAAAACTGTTACAATCATAGCACTTTGATACGAAACAAGGAGAATCCCGTGAACCAGGTTCGGATGGGCCGTGAGCTCTATACCCCCTCCAAAGTCGTCTGCATCGGGCGCAACTACGTCGAACATATCGAAGAGTTGGGCAATGAGATGCCCGAAAACATGGTGATCTTCAACAAACCCAACTCCGCCGTCACCGAGACACTGCGCTATTTCGAGCCCCAGACACGTTTCGAAGGGGAACTCTGCCTGCTGATCCGAGGAGAAGAGATCGCCGGGATCGGGTTCGGCCTGGACCTGACCCATGCCGAGACCCAGAACCGCCTCAAGGCCAAGGGCCTTCCCTGGGAGCGGGCCAAGGCCTTCGACGGAGCGGCGGTCCTGAGTGATTTCATTCCCTTCGAAGGTTCCCTGGAGAAGATCCGTTTCGAACTCTTTCGCAACGGTAGGCTCGCCCAGCATGCCCACTACGACCTCATGATCTACAAACCGGCCGAAATGCTGGAGGAGATCCGGAGCTTCATGACGCTGGAGGATGGGGACGTCCTCATGACCGGAACCCCCAAGGGGGTCTCCACCTACGAACGGAACGACCGTTTCGAGGCAGTTATCTACGAGGGAGACCGGGAGATCCTCCGCCACGACTGGACCTGCCGCTGAGGCGGAAAGCGTCGCCGCATAACGTTTGCCTAAAAACTCAGCACTCAACGCTTCTCCGGAAGCGCGAATTCATTCGCGCGCCCAATACAAAACACCTTCCCATTTCGTCAGAGCCCCCAATGGGCCGGGAATGAATTCCCTGCTTCGAAAGCGTCACCTAATGACTCAAACGAAACCATCAGCTTTCATACCCACCGGACAGTGCTGCGACATTGGGGCCACGGAAAAGACATCAGTCTTTCGCGTTTTCTCTTTCTTTGCTTCGTTTCTTTCTCTTTGTCGCGAAACAAAGAGAAAGAAATGATGGACAATCCAAATAAGGAAGCGCGGATTCATTCGCACCCCGTAACGTCATAAACCTTGGCGTATCGTCTCGGCCTTTCATTTGGCCGGGAATGAATTCCCGGTTCCAAAAGAAAAACCCCCGCACAATACCGGAAAAAGCCATAGAATGCTATACTTTTCCATCACGCTTTTCAAAGGGAGGAACCCCATGCTGCAACGCTTCAAGTTGGAGGAAAAAGGCACCGACCTGCGGACCGAGCTCATCGCCGGATTCACCACCTTTCTGACCATGATGTACATCGTCCCGGTCAACGGATTCATCATGGCCGACGCGGGGCTTCCCATGCCCGCCGT
>JALWZI010000230.1 GCA_027002755.1 Campylobacteraceae bacterium
GCCTGGAGGACGAAGCACTCGGCCGACCCCTTCGGCAGCTCATGACCGGGGCCGAAACGGGCCCCGATTTGGGTAAAATCTACCACTATATCAAACCCTACATCACGGAGGTCGCCCGATGTCAGCCCTGATCTATGCCCTGGTCCAGGTCATTCACACCGTCATCAATCTCTATATCTGGATGATCATCATCGCCGCGGTGCTGAGCTTTGTCCAGCCCAACCCCTCCAACCCCACGGTCCGCTCGCTGATCCTGGGCCTCTACCGGCTCACGGAGCCCGCCTTCGCCTGGGTGCGCCGCAAGATGCCCTTCGTGGTGGTGGGAGGGATCGACCTCTCCCCCATCGTGATCCTCCTGGCGCTCCAGTTCCTCGATATCTTCCTGCTGAGGCTCGTCTTCGGATGATGAAACTCATCCCGGTACTTCTCCTCTCTCTCCTGATCCCCCTGGGAGCCAAAAGCCTCAGCTATGCCCAGGTCCACTCCCTCCCCGCCGGGGTGGAAAAGGACTACTACATCTGGCGGCTCCTGCGTCAGAAAAGCACCACCCGCTCCCAGGCGGCTAAAATCATCCGGGAAATTTCCGCCCTCAATCCGCTTCTCAAAAAGGCCTACCGGCGCAAGACCGGCCACAATCCTCCTGCTCCCCATCGTCCGGTCCCCCGACTCACTCCGGAGCAGAAGGCGCAGCTGGAGGCCAAGCTGGCCGTCGCCCGGCAGGTGCTCCGGGCTCCCGATCCCCTGGCGGCCTGGCGCAAACTCGATCCGAAGATGCGGCTCTTCGTCTTCAAACATGCCGGGAAAAAGGGACGAAGGTTGCTGGACCATGCCATGAGCGAAGCCGAGTGGCAGGAGCTCAGCCGCTATCCCGACGCCAACCTGATGATCCACTACGTCCGCCGGGACCGGCTGCCGAAGCTCTCGCGGATCCTCCGCTACAAACCCGCCCAAAAGAACGCTCTGCGCTACGACTATCTGATGCGGATGGGCTTCGAAGCGCTCAACCGGGGCGACGAGAGCCTGGCGGAGTACGACTTTGCCAGGGCCGCCGACCGGGCCCCCAAACGGGAACTGGCCGACCGGGCGCTCTTCTGGGCCTGGAAAGCCGACGGTGACCGGGACTACCTGAACCGCCTGGCCAAAAGCTGGGATATCAACCTCTACACCCTGGCCGCCCGGGACGCCCTGAAGCTCAAATACGATCTGGGAATCACCCCGGAGCTTCCCAAAGGCCGCGTCCCCGGCTTCGATATCCGGGATCCGATCCAGTGGGGAAGCCTCAAGCGCAAAATCTTCGATCCCCATACCGACATGGAGGCCCTGGCCAAACGCTTCCGCACCGCCGAGACGGTCGGCCACTGGACCTACATCAAGACCAAAGCGGGCAAAGATGTCCCCCAGTACTTCCCCATGCCCTACCGGGAGTTCATGAAAAAACTCCCCGTCAAACGCCAGGCGATCCTCTATGCCATCGCCCGGCAGGAGAGCCGCTTCATTCCGGCCTCGGTCTCCCGCTCCTTCGCCCTGGGGATGATGCAGATCATGCCCTTTTTGGTGGATCATCTGAAGAAAATCCGCCATGAACGGGTCGACTACGACGATCTCTTCGACCCCATTACCGCTCTCAAATACGCCAACACCCACATGGACTACCTGACCGGCTGGCTCCACCACCCGCTCTTCGTCGCCTACGCCTATAACGCCGGCATCGGCTATACCAAGTGGCTTATCCGCCGAAAGGATCTTTTCGCCAACCGGAGCAAATACGATCCCTGGATCAGTCTGGAACGGGTGGCCAACTACCAGGCCAACGACTACGGCAAGAAGGTCCTGGCCAACTACGTCATCTATATGAACAAACTGGGGCACCCCATCCGGATGACCGACCTGATGTCGGTGGTGCATCTCCCCCCTCTCACCGACGAGTTCCGGGCAAAGCGATGATCCGCCGTCTCAAAGACAAAACCCTCTCCCGAGGCCTTGCCCTCGCCCTCAACAGCCGGATCGAAAAGTACGGTCGCATCCTCGACCTGCAGCTCGACAGCCGCAACAAACGGCTGGAGCTGGAACTCCTGCTCAACGGGGAGACGGATCCCCTGCAGGTTCAAATAGAGAACTATGAAGTACGGGAAGAAGCGGGACACTGGTATCTTCTGGCGAAGGAGCTGAAGACCTCACGAGAGTGGATCGACACCTTGGCCCGGGAGTATCTCTCCCAGCGCCCTCTCGAGATCCCGGAGCGTTATGCCAGAATGCTCAAAATGGTGATTTAGAGAAGGAAGGCACGATCAGGGTTTTTTGCGGAAGAGGTGGTACTGCTCATTCTCCAGCAGCTCCTCCACATAGCGGGAGTCGGCCTTTTTGACACTCTCCCAGAGCCCCGACGGGAGCCGCACCTGCAGCTGGCCTTTCTCCCGAAGTTTGATGATCTTCCTGGGGGAGAGGATCTTCTCCACGGGGGAGAAGTCCGCATTGCTCAGGTCCACATCGGTACGGTAGAAAAGCGTCTGTTTTTTGAAACGCCCCCAGCCGGGAACCCCGTCTTCGGTATAAGGCACCTGGTACCCGTTGTCGAACTCCACCATGATCGAATAGTGGCTGTCGGGATAGACCGCCACGATCTTCCCTTTTCCGAAGACAAGGCCGTAGACCTTGTCCCCCACTTTGGCTTTGCTGAAATAGGCCATTCTTTTTCTCCTTGCATTGTATAGAATGGATTATAACACGCCACAGTTCCAATGCGAGGATCGGGTCAGACCAACAGTTCCCGCTGCCCCTTGGCGTTGGGGGCGCTGAGGACGCCGGTGCGCTCCAACTGCTCGATGAGATTGGCGGAGCGGTTGTAGCCGATCTGAAGCTTGCGCTGAAGGTAGGAGATGGAGGTCTTCTTGTCGCTGATGACGATCTCTTTGGCCTGTTCGTAGAGGGGGTCGAGCTCCTCGTCCGCTTCGCCCTCCTCGCCGCCACCGGCGGCGCTCCCATCGCTCAGATAGCTCTCGTCATATTCGGGCTCCCGCTGGGCTTTGAGGAACTCCACCACCTTTTCGATCTCCTCTTCGCTGTTCCAGGGGGCGTGCAGCCGCACCAGCCCCACGGCGCCCGGCGGAGTGAAGAGGGCATCTCCCCGGCCCAGCAGGCTCTCGGCCCCCATCTGGTCCAGGATCACCTTGGAGTCGATCCGCTGGCCGACCCGATAGCTCAGCCGTGAAGGGAGGTTGGCCTTGATAAGGCCCGTGACCACGTCCACACTGGGGCGCTGGGTGGCGACGATGAGATGGATCCCCGCCGCCCGTGCCATCTGGGCCAGACGGGCGATGGAGTACTCCACCTCCTTGCCGCCGTTCATCATCAGATCCGCCAGCTCGTCGATCACCACCACGATGAAGGGCATCTCCTCCCACCCTTCCTGACGGGCCTTTTCGTTGTAGTTGTCGATATTCTTGACCCGGCTTTCGGCCATCACCTTGTAGCGGCGTTCCATCTCGTGGACCATGTTGGCCAGGGCGGAGATCGCCTTTTTGGGCTCGATGATCACCGGGGTCAGCAGGTGGGGAATATCGTTGTAGATGCTGAACTCCAGCATCTTGGGATCGATCAGGATCAGCTTGAGATGGTCCGGATCGTTGCGATAGAGCAGACTCAGCAGCATGGCGTTGATCCCCACGGACTTTCCGCTGCCGGTGGTTCCGGCGATCAGCAGGTGCGGCAGTTTCTTCAGATCCGTCACGAAGGGGTTGCCCACGATATCCTTGCCCAGAGCCACCGTCAGCGGGGATTTGGAGTTTTTGAAGAGGTCGCTCTCCAGGATCTCCCGCAGGTAGATGGTCTCGAAGCTTTCGTTGGGGATCTCGATCCCCACCACATCCCGGCCCGGTATAGGCGCCT
>JALWZI010000231.1 GCA_027002755.1 Campylobacteraceae bacterium
CTATGTGGAGGCCGAGGTGGACCCCCATCCCGAGAGCGAGACCCTCATGAGCCCTGAGCAGGTGGAGAACTTCCTGGATGCCGACTACTGTATCCAGTGCGGCAGCTGCCACTACGCCTGCCCTGCCCTGGAGGTCAACGAAGACTATCTCGGGCCTGCCGCCCTGGCCGCCGCCTACCGTTTCAGCATCGATCCCAGGGATGAAGCGACCATCGACCGCCTGGAGACGACGGCGGAGCTGGGCAGCGGGGTCTGGGACTGTGTCAAATGCTTCGAATGTGCCGAGGCCTGCCCCAAAGACGTCAACCCCATCGAGAAGATCACCAAGCTCCACAACATGCAGTTCGAGCACCATGTCGCCGAGCGCAACGTGGCCACCAAACACGCCGAGGGCTTCGTCCGTTCCATCAGGAAGTTCGGTTATCTGGACGAGCAGGATATCGTCCTCTACTCCGAGGGTCTGGGCGTGGTCAAGCACCTGAGCGAAGCCTTCAAGATGATCAAGGCCGGCAAGGTGCATCCTTTCGACTTCGCCAAGAAGAAGATGCCCCGCAGCAAGAATCTCGAAGAGATCCGGAAGCTGATCGAAATCTCCAAAACCAATGAACTGTAAGGAAGAGCTATGAGCAAACTGAAATATGCCCTTTATACCGGATGTACCGCCCGGGAATCGACTCCCGAGCTCCTCTCCTCCACCCTGGCCGTCGCCGAGAAGCTCGGGATCGAGCTGGTCCTGCTGGACGAGGCGAGCTGCTGCGGTGCCAGCCACCTCCAGGATTTCGACGAGTTCCTCTCCCTGGTCCTCAACGCCCGCAACATCTGCTACGCCGAAAAGCTGGGTCTGCCAATGGTGACCATCTGCAACACCTGCCAGCTCAACACCGTCATGACCAAGGAGCGTCTGGATCACGATCCGGAAATGAAGGCCAGAGTCAACGAGAAACTGGCCGAAGTGGGCCTGGAGTACAAAGGGACCAGCTCGGTCCGTCATTTCCTCTACGCCCTCATCGACGACTACGGTCTGGAGAATATCAGCGAAAAGGTGGTCAAGCCTCTGAGCCATTTCAACATCGCTCCCTTCTACGGCTGCCACAATATCCGCCCCAGCCACATCCACTACAAGCACAACGCCGCGACGCTTCCTCCCGAAGCCGAGTACGATATCGGTGAAGGGGGCGGAGAGATGCTGCACCATGAAGAGCCTCTGATGAGCAAGTACACCCATGAAAATCCCTACGCCCCCACCTCTCTGGACCGCCTCATCGAAGCGCTGGAGGGCAAAGCGGTGCAGTACGAGAGCAAGAACAAGTGCTGCGGTTTCCACGTGGACCTGCAGGCCCCCGAGACCAGCAATGCCCTGACGGGAACGGCGCTCAGCGACGCTATCGACAACGGTGCCGATGTCGTCGTCACCCCCTGTCCTCTCTGTCAGCTCAACATGGACCTCAAGCAGGAGAGTGCCGGCAAGCAGCTGGGCCGGGATATCGACGTGCCGGTCCTGCACATGCCTCAGATGGTCGCTCTGGCCCTGGGCTGTACCCCCGAAGAGATCGGCCTCAAATACAACGTCACCAAAGCGACGGGACTCTACTGATCCCCGATTCCCTCTCCATCCGGGGAGTGTTTCCCCGATTTTTCATTCCTTTTCCGACTCTCATAACGCTTTTAACGCCTTTGTCCTAACGTTATTTGTAAGGAAAATGCAGACACTGAAAAAGTGTTTCTCCGGATCAGCTGCAGAAGGTATAGGTGTTTCTCCCCTGCCGTTTGGCCCGATACATCGCACGATCGGCCCGGTCCAGCAGTTCGGTGGGATCCGGTGCGTCCAATGGATATCTGCAGATACCGATGCTGCAGGAGATGGGAAGAGTGCTACCCCGAAAGATCGTTCCGCCTTCCACGCTTCGCAGCAGTGTCTCTATCAGCCGACGGATCTGATCTTTTTCGACCATGTTTTCGAGGATCATGACGAACTCGTCCCCTCCTATTCGGGCGAAAAAGTGCTCTTCCCCGGCTGTAAGGATGCGTTTGGCAAAGCTTTGAAGCAGCAGGTCTCCGGCCAGATGTCCATAGCGATCGTTGACGCTTTTCAGATTGTCCAGATCGATATAGAGTAGAGAGAAAGAGGTCGTTCCTGTCGGACCTTTCGCCGTAAGCTCCTCAAGCTTTTCCCGGAAGCTGTGGGTGTTGGCCACTCCGGTCAGGGCGTCGCGATAGGCTTTGGATCGCAGCGTATCGATCGATTCCCTCTCTACAGACGTGTTTTTCTCCGGAGTGACCCTCTCTGCCGTCTCCCGGAGGCGATGCAGCAGGTGATCGACCTCCAAAACCGGCTTGATGACGAAGCCGTCGATCGTGAGATTCGCCGCCTGCAGGAGTGTCTCCGTATCGTTGTGGGCCGACAGAAGCAGGATGGGGATCTCCCGATTCTCACTGCGTATCTTTCGTACCAGTTCCAACCCGCTGATCCCGGGCATGTAGATATCGCTCAGAATGATATCGGGGCACTTCTGCCGGTAAAGTCGCAGCGCTTCATCGGCCGTCGAAGCCTGATAGATCCGAAAAAAGTAGGGTTGCAACAGCGAAGTGATCAGCTCCAGTGTCTCCCGGTTGTCCTCGACGAGCAGCAGGGTCGATTCACTCAGTTTCACAACGGAACGCTCCCGAAAGCGTGATCGTGAAGCAGGCGCCACCGTCACGATTGGTGACGGCGATCTGTGAACGCATATGGTCGACCACCATCACATTGGTCATGTAGAGCCCGAGACCGGTACCGTTTTTATCCTGTTTCGTAGAGAAATAGGGATCGAAGATCTTGTCCATGATCTCTTCGGGGATGCCCCCGGCATTGTCGCAGATCTCCAGCGTCAGGGCACCCTCGCGCTCTTCGAGCGTGATGATGATACGCTTGTCGGTGACAGTTCCGTCACGCTCGGCAAAGGCCTCCCGGGCATTGTTCATGATATTGAGGACCGCATGGGCCAATTCGTTGGGATAGCCGGTATAGTAGCAGCGCCCGGACGCCCGGAAGTTCACTTCGATCTCCTCCGAGGCGAAGCCCATGCGTGTCATACTGATCAGTTTCTCGATACTCTCGTTGACACAGAACTCTCTGATCTCCTTTTCGGAGCGGTAGAAGTTGCGGAAATCGTCGATCGTCGAAGACATCTGCTCGATCTGCTTTTGGGAATTGACCTGGAAATATTCGATGGCCTCCTCGTCAAGCATTCCTTTTTTGTACCGGGAGACCAGCAGCTGGATCAGTAGAGAAAGGTTGTTGAGAGGCTGGCGCCACTGGTGGGCGATCATGGCGATCATCTCGCCCATTTTGGCCAGGCGGTCCTGCTGAAGCATGAAGAGCTCCTGCTCCCGGTTCTTCTCGAGAGCTTCCGCGATGCGGCTCTCCAGGGTATCGTTGAGCTCTTCAATCTCCCGGGAGAGCTTCCGCTGCCTCCAGTAGGCCATGGCGAAGAGAGTGATGATCAGGAGTGCGGCGGCAAGGATCCCCAGGATGGTCTTGTAGTCCACCTCTTTGAGGATCCGTTCCGAAGTCCATTTGTCACTGATGGCATAAAAGGTCTCTCTCGGCATGGCATGCAGGATCTTGCTCATGATCTTGTAGAGCGTTGCCTGGTCTTTTCTCACGGCGATAGAGAGGGAGGTCTTGACCGGTGCGATCCCTGCCACTTCGAGATCCTTCATCCGATGGATCTGGCTCAGGTAATTGTAGACCGGCTGGGACATCACGGCATAGTCCGCACCGTTGCGCCGGACGGTCTCCAGGGCTTCCTCGTAGCTGTCGGTCTCCACGAGGGTCAGTCTGGGGTGTGCCTTTTTCAGTTTGGCCAGGGCCGGATCGCCCCGTTTCCCGGCCAGACG
>JALWZI010000232.1 GCA_027002755.1 Campylobacteraceae bacterium
ATCAGGGGGCTCAGCCCTCGTAGCGGGAGCCTTCGAAGAAGTTCAGCGCCACGAAGAGCAGCAGGGTCGCCGCCGGCAGGAGAAAGGCCCACCAGAGATAGCGTTCTTTGTAGAGATAGAAGAGCAGGGCCAGCCACGCCAGAGCCAGAAGCACCGTATGGGCCAGAAAGAGCGGCAAGATCGCCCGCATCGTCAGGCCCATCATCGCCAGGGAGGCGATCCAGAGGAAAGTACCGAGCGCGATGAGACTTTTTCGCCAATTACGACGGCGATACCAATCCAGGGCGATCAACCCCAGGGTCAGCAGGACGAAGAGGAGGATGCGGCCCATCAGAGGCGCTCCAGCACCTTGATCCCCAGGATCTCCAGGGCCAGCCGCAGGGTCTCTGCGGTCGTACGGGCCAGGATCAGACGGCTTTGACGCAGATCTTCGGGGACATCCTCCCTCAGGATGGGGTTGTTCTCGTAGAACTTCATGAAGAGGGTGGCCAGTTCGTAGAGGTAGGTCGTGATGTAGTGGGGCATCGCCTCCCTCGCCGCGGCACGGAGCACATCTTCGAGCTGGAGCAGTTTCAGCGTCAGCCGCCGCTCCAGCTCATCGCCGATCTTCACTTCACCGGTCACCTCGCCTCCGTATTTGCGGAAGATGGAACGGATCCGTGCATAGGCGTACTGCTGATAGAGGGAGGTATTGCCTTCCAGAGAGAGCATCCGGTCCCAGTCGAAGATGTAGTTGGATTCCCGGTTGATGGAGAGGTCCGAATACTTCACCGCCCCGATCCCCACGATCTCGGCGATCTTCTCCAGCTCCTCTTCGCTGTAGGCCTCCCGCTGGGTGATGGCCCCTTTGGCCCGTTCCACCGCCTCTTCCAGCAGATCGATCAGTTTGACGGTACCGCCGTCACGGGTCTTGAAAGGACGGCCCGACTTATCCAGCATCATCCCGAAGGAGACATGTTCCAGCTGGACATCCTCCGGAGCGTACCCGGCCAGACGCGCCACGGTAAAGACCTGTTGGAAGTGCCCCGCCTGTCGGGCATCCACCACGTAGCTGATCCGTTTGGCTCCCAGCTGAGCGACCCGGAAGCGGATCGCCGCCAGATCGGTGGTGGCATAGAGGAAGCCGCCGTCGCTCTTCTGGATGATCAGGGGGTTCTCCTCCCCCTCCGTGAAGACCACTTTGGCCCCCTGGCTCTCCTGCAGCAGCCCCTTGGCCTCCAGATCCTTGACGATCGCCTCCAGGTCATCGTTGTAGCTGCTCTCGGCCCGTACATCCTCCCGGGTCAGTTTGACGTGGAGTTTGGAGTAGACCTCTTCACAGTGCCCCAGGGATTTGTCGATGAAATTCTCCCAGAGGTGCAGACAGCGCACATCGCCCCCCTGGAGCTTCACCACATACTCTCTGGATTTGTCGGCGAAAGCCGCATCCTCGTCGAAACGCTTCTTGGCCGCCTTGTAGAACTCCTCCAGGTCGTGGAGACTCCCTTCGGCTCCCTCGCCCAGCTCCTCAAGATAGGCGATCAGCATCCCGAACTGGGTCCCCCAGTCTCCGATATGGTTCTGGCGGATCACCTCATCGCCCAAAAAGGCAAAGAGATTGGCCAGAGAGTCCCCGATGATGGTGGAGCGCAGGTGCCCCACATGCATCTGCTTGGCCATGTTGGGGCTGGAGTAGTCCACCACCACCTTGCGGGGGGTCTCGAAATGTCCGACCCCCAGACGCTCGTCCCGGGCCGCCGCATCGAGGCCGGCGGCCAGCCAGTCGGCACGGAGGTGGAGATTGATGAAGCCGGGACCAGCAATCTCGACCCGGTCGAGCATTTCGTTCTCTTCGATCGCCTCCACGATGGATTGGGCGATCTCACGAGGATTACGTCCCAGGCGCTTGGCCAGGGCCATCGCTCCGTTGAACTGATAGTCGCCGAATTCCGGTTTGCCCGCTTCGTTGACCTGGACATTTTCTGCCGGGATCTCTGCCCGTTCACAGGCACGCTGTATCAACTGATTGAGTTGTGATTTGATCTGCATCGTTTATTGAATCCGTTATTGAGGAATTATATGAAGAGGGCTCCAAAGAGCCGGGGAGAGGGGAGCAGACTCCCGTGGCGCTCAGGCCTTTTGGCTCTCTTTGACGTCAGCACTCTGCTCGGCAGAAGCGCTCTTCTCTTTGTTTTCGATCTCTTTGGCAGGCGTTTCGGAAGACTCCTCATCCTCTTTGACCGCCTGTTTGAAATCCTTGATCCCCTTTCCCAGGCCTTTGGCCAGTTCGGGAATCTTCTTTCCGCCGAAGAGGAGTACGACGACCCCCACGACCAACAACAGTTCCCATCCGCTAGGTATACCCATCGTCTGATCCTTTCATCCGCGCCGTAGCGCTTCTCTCTAGTGAATTTGGAGGTATTATACTGGAACTTTTTTAATGAGGGGCATCGCTTACAGAGGCCAGCCACGATTCCCGGAAACGCTGCAGCGCCTCGTGCCCGGGACGAAGTCGGGCCGCCCGGGCGATGGAGACGAACTCCTCTGTCGCTTTCTCCAGATCGTCATTGACGATCAGGAAATCGTACTCCTCCAGAGCCCGGATCTCCTCCCGGGCATTCTCCAGGCGTCTTTGTACCGTAGCGGGGTCGTCGGTGGAACGGCTCATCAGACGGCGCTCCAGTTCTGCCAGGGTCGGTGGAGTGATAAAGGCGGAGGTGATCCGGTCCCCCATCCGCTCCCTCGCGAGGCGATGCCCCTGGACATCGATATCGAAGATCACCAGCTTCCCCTCGGCCAGTGCCTCGCGGACCGGTTTGAGGGAGGTGCCGTAGTAGTTGCCGTGGACCTGGGCATACTCCAGAAACTCGCCGGCGGCGATCTCCCGCTCGAAACTCTCCCTGTCGGTAAAGTAGTAGTCTACGCCGTGGACCTCTCCCTCTCTCGGTGGACGGGTGGTCGTGGAGATGGAGAAGTAGAAATCCCCGATAAGGGGCTCCGCCCGCTGAATGATCGTACTTTTCCCCGCGCCGCTGGGACCGGAGAGGATCAGGATCGCACCGCTCATCGTTCCTCCTCTGGAAATTCGATCGAGATACGGATCGTTGCACCCCGGAGCAGTTTTTTCAGTTTTTTGCTGCGGAATCGTTCGATCAGTTCCAGGAAAGTCTCCACATCGAGCGTCTGTTCCGAGGGGTTGAACGTCATCTCCGAAGAGGGTTCTTCGATCTCTCCTTCGAGCAGGCGACGGATACGGCGGATCTCTTCCTCATCCAGGATCTCGGTCTCCTCATCAAAACGCAGGCGCTCCTCTTCGAGAAAATCCCGGATACTCTCCCTCTCGTGGCCTGTCTTATCATCCGGCTCACTTTGGAGAACTTTCTGGATATCCGCCGGTAGAAAGGGTTTGGAGATGACCGCATCGAAACCGCTTCGATCCGGCAGCCCCGAGGGATCCCCCAACAGGATGCGACGCCCCGCAAGGAGATGATCGATACCGATCTCCCGGATCTCCTCGACGAAACGGTCCTCCTCCAGAATCAGATCATATCGGTCGGAAGCAGGAGGTTCGGGTCGGTCCAGGATCTCCAGTTCTACCCCTTTGATCGGGCGCAATCCCAGTCTGACCAGCTCCTGGACCACACGATTTCGGCTCAACAGCAGGATCCGCATAATGCTCCTTCTTCTTTGCATACCAAAAGTGTGAGTATTATATCGAGGATCGTCTAAATACAATGGGACTATCGATTTGGTGATGCAGGTCTGAAAAGTACAAAGTTGGGGAAATGAAGTGGTACGCCCGACAGGATTCGAACCTGTGACCTTCTGAACCGCAATCAGATGCTCTATCCAGCTGAGCCACGGGCGCATGTTTTGGAGCCGAATT
>JALWZI010000233.1 GCA_027002755.1 Campylobacteraceae bacterium
ATCATACTTTTGCCTTCTTTTTTTTCTGTATCGACTGGTGCAAGTTCCCCAAAACCCCGTCATTCCGGGCTTGACCCGGAATCCAGGGCTTCAAAGGCCGACAAAACTGTTGATCCTGAATCAAGTTCAGGATGACGTAATACAGTCTAAAGTTTGTTCGCGATTATATCCCGAGATAGGTTACGATCTTTTGATGGATCGTTTCGACATCCTCCCGGGCGTCGACGATCAGGTAGGGGATCGAGAGTTTGGGGAGAGCCTCTTTCATCCTGGCCTGGACCGTCAGAAGGTAGCCGATCCCCCGCTCTTCGATCCCGTCGGCGCTTTTGGCGCCCAGACGCTCCCGAAGCGTCGCTTCATCGGTCTCGAAGAAGACGATCCGATCGGGCCAGTCCCCCCGGAGGGCGAAACCGTTGAGGGCGATCAACTCCTCCAGACTCGCCCCGCCGTTGGCCAGAGCGTAGCCGATCCCCGAGAGGAAGCCCCGGTCGGAGATGAGGAGACGGTGGCGGTTGGGGCGGACGATCTCTTCGTAATGCTCAGCGCGGTCAGCCAGGAAGAGGAGCAGTTCGGCCCGATTGGAGCGGACCGTGCCGGAGAGGAGGATCTCCCTCGCTTTCTCACCGAAAGCGGTGCCGCCGGGTTCCCGGGTGATGACCGCCTCGGGGTGCTCATGGGCGATGCGCTCGATCTGGGTGCTTTTGCCGCAGGTGTCGATCCCTTCGAAAAGTATGTACATCAGTCCCTTTCGGCTGCGATCATCTCATAGACCGCCGGGGGGAGGAGGTGGTCGACCCGGCCGCCGAACTGGAGGATTGTCCTTACCACCGAAGAGCTGACGAAGGCGTGCTCCAGGCTGGGCATGAGATAGATGGTCTCCAGATCCTTTTTCAGGGAGGCATTGGCATATCCCATCTGGAGCTCATATTCGAAGTCACTGACCGCCCGCAGACCCCGGATGATGATGTTGGCCTCCAACTCTTCTGAGAGATTGACCAGAAGGTTTTCGAAGCCGATCACCCGGACCTTGGAAAACTCCCGGGTAGCCGCTTCGGCGAAGGCGATCCGCTCCTCGAGAGAGAACATCGGCTGTTTGCTCTTGGATTCGGCGACGGCGATGACGATCTCATCGAAGATATTGCAGGCCCGCCGGACGATATCCATATGTCCGACGGTGATGGGATCGAAGGTCCCGGGGTAGATGGCGCGTTTCATCGGGCCTTGTTGATCTCGGCGCGACGGTTCTTGGCGTGGCAGGGGGCTGTGTGACCGGTGCAGACCGGGTTGCTCTCTCCATAGCTGACTACATCGATACTGGAGGCGGGGATACCGTTGCTGACCAGGACCGATTTGACCGCTTTGGCCCGTTTCAGACCCAGGGCATGGTTGTACTCATCGGTCCCGAACTCGTCACAGTTCCCTTCCACCCGGATCTTGCCGGCGGAAGCGAGCCGTTTGATCTTGGGCATATCGCTCATGAGACGCTGGAGCTGATCCCCCTCGATATCGTAACGATCGGTGGAGAAGTAGACCATCTTGATCCCGCTGGCGCTCACCCCGTCCTGACCGGTATATTTGCCGGTGCTGCTGATCCCGCCGGGAACTTCGGTACCGTATTGGCTGCCCCCGCCGTTGCCGGGTTCGGGGGTTTTCTGGGAACATCCGCTCAGCAGCAGGGCCGCGGCCGCCCCCAGGGTGAGGATCCAACGTGTCGATCGGTTCATGCAGACTCCTTTTGCTCGTCTAAAATTTCCATTATCCTACCATAAAACGGTGACCTCTCGGGTAATGGGGAGTCGATGGAGCCCCGGGAGGTCAGGAAGTGGCATGCCGGAAGCGGTCCGGATGCTTGAGAAAGGTTTCGATGCGGGGCAGATGTCGGGAAAAATCCCGGAAGCTGTGATCGCCTCCCTCCTCGATCAGGAGCTCTGTGCCCTTCAGCTCCTCCAGGGCGACCCGGTAGTCCAGCACCTCGTCGCCTGTCTGGAGCATGAGAAGGATCTTTTCGGGATGGGAGAGGGCGGAGACACGGTATTTCCTGAGGCTCTCCACATGCTGGGGAGTCCACTCGAAGCGGGCGCCGTCGTAGTAGTTGGTCCCGTGGCCAGTCTGAGCGGCCAGAGTCTCCCAGGGGCGCACCGAAGGGTTGACGAGGACCGCCTGGAGTCCGAAACGCTCCGCCAGGTAAAGGGCATAGAAACCGCCCAGCGACGAGCCGATGAGATGGAGCGGTTCCCGGCATCTTGCCGCCTGTTCCGCGATCTGGATCAGGGTGTCCATGGCCAGGTCGGGAACATAGGGCAGAGAGGGAGCGAAAGCCTCCTCCCCGAAATACTCCCGTACCATCTTGGCCTTGCCCCCCAGACCGCTGCTGGCGAATCCGTGGATATAGAGGATCATTTCGACCCGCTTTTCAGGAGATCCTTCAGCTTGGAAAAGGAGAGGGTGTTGACCAGATGTTGGGCCTCCAGCCATCCCCGGCGGGCCTGGTTGACGCCGAAACGGATCTGTTCCATCGCTTCGGCACTTTCGGCATTGGAACCGAGAACGAAACGGACACCGGAGTCTCGAAGGGCCTTCAGATGAACGTCACTCAGGTCGAGACGGTCGGGCCGGGCGTCGATCTCCAGCCAGACACCGTGTTTCGCCGCCGTTCGGGCGATCTTCTCCAGATCGAGGCTGCAGCCGTTGCGCTCGGAGATGATCCGGCAGGTGGGATGGGCCAGGATCTGTACGGCGGGCTGGGCCAGGGCTTTGCAGATGCGTTCTGTCTGCTCCTCTTTGCTCAGATTGAGATCCTCCTCCACCGTGGCGATCACCAGGTCGAAGTTTGCCAGCTCCTTCTCGTCTGCTTCCAGGCTACCGTCCTCGGCGATCTCCACTTCGATCCCGCTGAGGAGATGGAGCTTTTTATGCTTTTTCCGCAGGGTTTCGATCTCCTGGAGGAACCCCTCCAGCGGGCGGCACTCCCGGCCGTGATCGCAGAAGAGCAGGGAGGCCTTTTGGGTGAGGCAGAGGTAGTCGTATCCCAGATCGGCGGCCTTCTTTACCTGAGCGGCGGGATCCTCTCCCCCCGGGACGTGCAGATCCCCCCGCAGATCCTCCCGCTTCACCAGATCAGGGAGCTTCCCTTCAGCGGCCGCCTCCAGTTCTCCCCGGTCCTCCCGCAGCTCCGGTTCGATGTACTCCATACCGAAGAGCTTGTAGATCTCCTCTTCGGTCCTGCCGGCGATGCGCTCCATCTTTTCATTGAAGACCCCGTATTCGTTGACCTTCCAGCCCTTCTCCACCGCCATCTTTCTGACGGCGATATTGTGGGCTTTGGAGCCGGTAAAGTAGTGGAGCGCTGCACCGTAGCTGCGATCGCTGACGCAACGGAAGTCCACCTGGAGATTGTTCTGCAGGATAATGGTGGAGCGGGTGTCGCCTTTGGAGACGATCTCTTTGATCTTGCCGAAGGCGGTAAAATGGTCCATAGCCGCCAGAGGGTCCTCGGAGGTGGAGACGATATCCAGGTCGCCCACAGTCTCTTTGCGGCGGCGGAAGCTGCCGGCGACGGTGAGTTGGTTGATCGCCTTGAAATCTTTGAGATAGTCGTGGAGTTCCAGGGCGTAGGGCTCCGCTTCGGCGTAGAGAAAGCGCTTCCCCTCCTTCTTGTAGAGGACGACCCCTTTGAGGATCTTCTCCTCGGTTTTGACGTCGAAGCCTGGGAGTTCCCGGATCTTGTGCTCCTCGGCGGCTTTTTTGAGATCTTCCAGAGAGCCGATGCCGAGCTTTTCATACAGAGCCCGGGCCCGTTTGGGTCCGATCCCTTCGATCTTGAGCAGATCCAGGATATGAGGAGGGAACTCCTTTTTGACCTCTT
>JALWZI010000234.1 GCA_027002755.1 Campylobacteraceae bacterium
GGCAGGCGTCCTGGTCCTGAAGAATATGCCCGAGTTCAAGGCCGAGGCCTACAATGCCGAGACCGGACACTATACGGAGGTCAGCAGTGACGATTACAAAGGGAAATGGACGATCGTCTGTTTCTATCCTGCGGACTTTACCTTCGTCTGTCCCACCGAGATCGCGGCGATGAACGCTCATCTCGATACGATCAAAGGCAAGCTCGGCTGTGAAGTACTGGCGGTCTCCACCGATACCAAGTTCAGCCACAAGCGTTTTGCCGAGACCGAGCCCCTTCTCGAAGGCCTCAAGCTGACGATCGCTGCCGATCCTACTCATGAAATGAGCCGGAAGTTCGGTGTCCTGATCGAAGATGCCGGTATCGCGCTGCGCGGACGTTTCCTGATCAACCCCGATGGGGTCGTCGTGGCCCAGGAGGTTCAGGCACCACCGGTCGGACGGAATGTCAAGGAGTTCATCCGCCAGATCGAGGCCCATCAGCATGCCTACAAAACCGGTGAGGTCTGCCCCGCCGGCTGGAAGCCCGGCAAGAAGACTCTCCCGGTCAATACCGATGTTGAGCCCATGACCGGCCGTGTAGGTGACTACATCACTCTCGAGGAGATCCTGGCCGACTAAGCCGGGACCTGTATCGGAGCACCACTTTGCTCCGGTTCAGACTGCCGACAAGACAAAATATATAGATAGACATTTTTATCCGCTCGTTATTACTCTTTTCATCTGAATCAAAGCCTTTTCATATTCGAAGTTATTTGAAGATACAATCTACAAACTGATTACAATCTCAAAGGAAAAGTCAAAGATGGAAAGTCTGCACGCTGCCGAAGCGGCCACCGGTTCGTTTTTCTGGCAGTTGATCGGAGTATTGGGAATACTGTTGCTTCTGGCGATCGCCGTACTCTTCGTTTATGATCGATATATCCAGCGTCGGCATCAGCTTCTGATCAACTATCCTGTCATCGGACGTTTCCGTTACCTTTTCGAGTTGCTTCGGGAACCGTTGCGCCAGTATTTTGCCGAGGAGACTTTCTTCGAGTCCCGGGACAAAGTCGACTGGGTCTACAAAGCGGCCAAGGACCGACCCAACTACATCTCCTTTTCCGTTTCCCAGCCCCTGCCCGTCTCCCGTTTCGTTCTCAAACATTCGGCGACAGTGTTGAACGAAGAAGAGGTGGATAAGGAACTCCCCGTCACCTTCGGTCCCGGACGTCGGGAACCGTTTACCGCCAAGAGCCCCGTCATACGTTCTGCCATGAGTGACGGAGCTTTGAGTCCCGAAGCGACCCGGGCTTTCACTCTGGGGGCAACGCTGGCCGGTTTCACCTATAATACGGGAGAAGGAGGATTGACCTCCAATCACCTATACACCTTCAGCCCCGATCTGAAGGAGGCCGGTTTTCTGGAGGTTGTCCTGGGCACACCTTTTGCCAAAAGGGTCTTCAGGATCATCAGTGCGATCTCGAATCGGGCCAACGCCATCAAGATCTATCGCCGAATTCTGCTCAAAGGCAAACGGACAGCCAATACCTACATCTATGATGAAAAGAATCACTGCCTTTTTCGGATCAACTGGGAAGCGCCGTTGGAGGCCTTTCCGCAGAAGGTCCCGGAATCGCTCCCCGATTATATCTTCCAGATCAGTTCGGGACTTTATGGTGTCAGGGACCGGGAGGGCAAATTCGATCCGGAACGCTACCAGAAGGTGATGCGTTTCTGTCGGATGACCGAGATCAAGCTGGCCCAGGGAGCCAAACAGACGGGGGGGAAGCTCGCCGGCAGCAAAGTCACCGCTGATATTGCCTATTATCGGGGGGTCGAGGAGGGTAAAGACCTCTTCAGTCCCAACCGGTTCCCCTACGCCGATACGATGGATCATCTTTTCGATTTTGTCGGAGAACTTCAGGAACTTTCCGGCAAACCGGTGGGGATCAAGATCGTTGTCAGCGACGCCAAGTCGGTGGAAGAAATGGTCGAAGCGGCGGTGATCCGCAAGCAGAAAGGCAAAGCGCTGCCGGACTTTATCACCATCGACAGCGGGGATGGGGGGAGTGCGACGGCACCGCTGGAGATGATGGAATCAGTGGGATTGACACTGCACAACGCCCTGTATGTCGTTGACAGTGCCCTGAGAAAACATGGGCTCAGAGACGATCTGAAGATCATTGCCAGCGGGAAGATCCTGACGCCGGATGATGTGGTCATCACCCTCTCGCTGGGGGCGGATGCTGTGGGGATCGCCCGCGGGTTCATGATGAGCGGTGGATGTATCCGGGCCCGGATGTGTTCCGGCTTCGGCACTCACCAGTGTCCGGTGGGGATGGCGACCCAGGACCCCCGCCTGCGCCGATCCTATCTGGTAGTAAAAAAAGGTCACGAGATCGCCAACTATCACAACAATCTTGTCAAAGGGGTGCGAACCCTTCTGGCGATTATGGGAAAACGTAATCTCCATGAACTCGGTCGGGAGAATCTGACCTACAAGAACAGCAACGGAGAGATCTATTTCGATGTAGAGAAGTATTTCTCCGAAAAGTTTCATGTGTAGAAATCGATCAAGTTTTGCGATGCTCGGGAAAGTTGTTGGAGAAAGAGATGGCAGAGGGGATGGGATTCGAACCCACGGTAGCTTGCGCTACACACGCGTTCCAGGCGTGCTCCTTCGACCGCTCGGACACCCCTCTATTTCAAAAGAGGCGCAATTATAACGGAATGCGCCTGAAAATGCAATATTGCACCCCCGAAGAGTTTCTGTTATAATTCCCTCGCCTCTTTCCAGACCTGTGCAACGGGCCCGGAGGACAACGGGTCAGGATGGGAACATAGCAGCCCACCCTCCGCGTCCGTGTGCCGCAGCCATCTGGGGAGAGGTCTTCTCCAAATGAGCAATTAGAAATGATGAATGAGGAACCGAAAAAGGTTCTATTTTCAAACTCCGCCATTTCACATCTACTTTGTGACTTTCCGGAAAAATCCACATAAACACTTGACAAGTCTTTCACTAATTCTTAAAACTCCTCATTCCTCATTCCTCATTCCTCATTCCTCATTCCTCATTTAGTATGCTCCACTCATAAAAAGGCAAACCTTCGAAATCGATCTCTCCGAGACGAAATCGGTAACGGTTGGAGACGGTCACGATCGAAACCTTCGTTATCCCCAGCTTTTTGAACTCCCCATACCGTTTCTGGGCCCGCTGCCAGAATTGATCTTCTCCCTCAAAGGGTGAAGGAAAAATCAACTCTTCCCGCTCCTGCAGCAGATATCCCATTGCTCCGGCGGCCCGAAAGGGAAGCGAGTGTTTGATCAGTGCCAGGGCGACCATGGCATCGAAAGTGGCGGGGAAGGGTTGGTATTTGTTGAGGTATCGTGTGAGGATGAAATCGTAGAGGATCAGCTTCCTCCCTGAGCCTCTCTGGATATCGGGGATGAAAAAGAGAAGCTTCTCCTCTTCGAAGCGTTTGAGAGTCGCATAGGTCCAGTCCTTGGAGATGCGGAAGTATTCCCGTGCTGTGGTGTAGATCTGATGGGCCGTGACCCGGCGCCCCTGAAAGCGCGCCAGGATCAGTAGCAGACGACTCTCCGCGTCATCGAACATCTCATAAAAGAGCTCCCGTAGCCGCAATACTGCCGAAGCCGGTGTCGTACGTCCCAGGGCCGGCAGTGTGCCGAGTTTCAGGAAACGGTTGAAGGCCAGGGTGGGGGAGTGGCTACGGTCGAAGCCGAGGAACTCCTCGTAGTCGAGAGGAAAGAGTTCATATTGTGGAAGCGGGATCTCTGTGACGGCGTGTCGGGAGACAAGGATCAGTTGAGAACACCGGGGCAGCCGCTCCAGAAATCCGGGATACCAGTGGTCGAT
>JALWZI010000235.1 GCA_027002755.1 Campylobacteraceae bacterium
TTCTCCGAAGCTGCCGGTGACTCTTCACCGAACACCCGAACGATCAGGTTGTAGATATCCCGTTGGGAAAAGGGGCGATAGAGCCGACTGTCGATCTCGGGATCCTGTTCCATCTCTACGGCCTGTCTCCGATCCAGCAGTAGCACCGTTTTGACCGGATGACGCTTGCGGATGCTTTGGAGCACTTCCCGGATCAGCGGCTGATACATCTCCTTTTCGATCACGGCCAGATCATAACGGCTGAAATTGGGGATGGCATCTTCACAGTGCCGGACATCGAAAAGCGTTACAGGATATTCGTAAAGTTCGAAGCCTTTTTTCAGAGCTTCGGCCTCCTCACCGAAGGCGTCGAGCACCAGAACTTTTTTAGGTGAACGATAGGGTTCCGGGAGCTCCGCATAAATCCCCAGATTGCTCTGGTCCAGATGCACGGGAACCCGCAACACCACTTCATGGTTCTCCCCGACCTTCCGGGCCTCGATCCGTCCACCCATCAACTCCATCAGCTCCCGGGCCACGTAGATCCTGAGCCCTACGAACTCCCGCCTCTCATCGTCATAGTAGGGCTCCATACTCTGAAAGGCGGGATGGGTATTGGCCGTGTTCCGGTCCCGAATGGTGATCTCCACTTCGAAGCGTTTGTTCTCCCCTTCCCGGGCGGAGGCCTCCACCAGCATCGTCACCGGCTCCTCCACCTCCTCCAGGGCGTTCTCCAGGAGATTGACCAGCACCTGCCCCAATCGAAGGGAATCCCCCTGGAGGATCCGGGGGATCTCTTCACTGACCCTGACCTCGAAAGAGTGGCCCTTCTCCCCATACTTCTTGGCCAGGACTTCAATGACATTGTCCATCAGATGGTAGAAGTCGAAATCCCCGGGAACGATCTCCACCCGTTTGGATTTGAGTTTCAGAAAGAAGATCAGATCCTGGGTCGTATGGAGGAGCTGGCTCTCACTCTCCTTGATCTTGCGGATCTCCTGTTCCGAAACGAGCTGCTTCGCCTTTTCGATCACCTCTCCGGTACTGCGGGAGGTATCCTGAAGCGTTTCGTAGATGTTCTCGCCCAGATCCTCGAGAAATTTGCTCTGGCTCTCCTCCAGTTTTTTCTCTTTTTCCAGGATCTGCTCATAGACGCGTTTGAGACGTTTGAGCTGTTCGGAAGAGACAAAAAGGATCACCACACCCACAATGGCCAGAGCGATCAGTCCCACCCACTCCCAGAAGAGATCCCGGGAGGCGGCCGCTTCGGGAAGGGCGGCTTGCAGTCCGACAGTCGTCAACAACGGTAAAAGCAACCACACAATGGTCCTGTCTGCCATGGGCCTGTCCTGTTCATCGATCCGTACCGCCGACACGTCCTTTCGAGCGGGAGGGATCCTGGTAGGCAACCCGGCTGTCTTTTTCAAGACCCGTGGCTTTCCGTCCTATCCTCACGGATAGTTTGGCTTTGTCTCTTTGCTTTAGTATACATAAAAACGGGGCGGTTGAGCTATAATCCACCCGACAGAATGTCATACAATACTGTAACGTTTCCATTTCACACTAAAATATTCCCTGAATTTCCCACGAAACGAGAGGAACAATGGCGAAGAAAAAAACCCTGTTCGAGTGTCAGGCCTGTGGCTTTCAGAGTCCCCGCTGGATGGGGAAATGCCCCAGTTGCGGCGAGTGGGAAAGTCTTGTCGAGCTGAGCGCCGAGCAGATCCGTTTCCTCAAAGAGACCGGCGGCAGCTCGGGGGCAGATGCAGGCCCCTCCAAAGCCCAGCCCATCACCGAGATCGACGAAGAGCAGTTCGTTCGCCTCCCTTCCGGAAGCCGGGAACTGGACCTGGTCCTGGGCGGAGGGATCGTCCCCGGGTCCCTGACTCTCATCGGCGGCTCCCCCGGGATCGGCAAGTCGACCCTCCTGCTCAAGATCGCCGGCAACCTCGCCCGCACCGGACAGCAGGTCCTCTATGTCAGCGGGGAGGAGTCCGCCGGGCAGATCAAATTGCGGGCCAACCGCCTCGACGCCAACGACGACAGGCTTTTTCTCCTGAGCGAGATCAACCTCGAGAGCGTCCTGAAGGAGCTGGACCGTCGGGAGTACGATTTTCTGGTCATCGACTCCATCCAGACCCTCTACTCCGACGAAACCCCTTCGGCCCCGGGATCGGTGACCCAGGTGCGCACCATCACCTTCGAGCTGATGCGCCTGGCCAAGAGCCGGCAGATCCCGGTCTTCATCATCGGCCACATCACCAAAGAGGGCTCCATCGCCGGGCCCAGAGTCCTGGAGCATATGGTCGATACGGTCCTCTACTTCGAGGGGGACTCCAACTCGGAGCTGCGACTGCTCCGCGGGTTCAAGAACCGCTTCGGCTCCACCAACGAAGTGGGGATCTTCGAGATGCGGCAGGACGGTCTGGTGGATGCCGCCGGATTCGCCGGAAAGTTCTTCGACAAGGAGAAACTCCAGTCCGGTTCTGCCCTGACGGTGATCATGGAGGGAAGCCGTCCCATCGTCATCGAGATCCAGGCTCTGGTCTCCGAAGCCTACGGACACCCGAAGCGCAGCTCCACCGGCTACGACAACAACCGGCTCCAGATGCTCCTGGCCCTTCTGGAGAAAAAGCTCGATCTTCCTTTGGGGACCTACGATGTCTTCATCAATGTCAGCGGAGGGATCAGGATCAATGAACCCGCCGCCGATCTGGCGGTGATCGCGGCGATCCTCAGCAGCTACCGGGATCGTGAGCTCAGCGCTGAAACCCTCTTTCTGGGGGAGGTGAGCCTCACCGGAGAGATCCGGGAGATCCCTGCACTCCAGCAGCGGCTCAGAGAGATGGAGACCCAGGGCTTCCGCAAAGCGGTCCTTCCTGCCAAACCGCTGGAAGGAAGCGGGATCAAATGCTACATCGCCGAGGAGGTGGGCAAGATCGTGGAGTGGATCTTCATCTGAACCCTTGAACCATTCGCTTCGATCGCCCATCCCGCCGATGATCGATGCAGATGAGGCGCTGGCTAATGCATAGAATGGGTTGAAAACAGCTGCGGCAAATCCATGGTGAAAAACCGTTTACTTTCTTACACACGGCCGTGTTATAATCTTTTCCGTTTTCGGTCATCCCGACCAGGGGTTTCGAAAAATCTGTTACGTCAAAGGTCCAAAGAATGAAAAAGTTCGGCATCCTGTTTTTTACCATCCTCCTCTTTGCAGGTCTTCTGCAGGCGAAAGAGCCGGCCCCCGGCCTGACCCTCACGACATTGTCAGGGAAAAAGCTTCTGGTCCGCGGCACAGCCAATGGCCTGGAGATCGACAAATACAAAGGGAAAATCCTCTTTCTGGAATTCTGGGGAACCCACTGTCCTCCCTGCCTCATCTCCATCCCCCACTACATCGAACTGAGCAAAAAGTACGGTGACCGGCTGGCGATCCTCGCTGTAGAGGTCCAGGACACCCCACCTCCCGCTCTGAAGAAGTTCGTCGAAAGTCATAGCATCAACTACGATGTGATCGCTTATCGTGAAGGGCAGCCGCTGGTGGATTACATCGGCCAGCGAACCGGGTGGCAGGGGAGCATCCCCTTTCTGGCCATCTTCGACGATCGGGGCGAATACGTCACTTCCCAGGTGGGACTGCTCCCCCAGGAGGCACTGGAAGGGGTGATCAAAACCCTGGAGAAGATGGCGGCCAAACGGAAGAACACTCCTGCCGTCACCGACAAAAAGAAGGCGACTCCCGCCGCTGCCGCCACCGTAGAGACCAACCGCTCCAAATAGTTCAGAGGATCCGTATCCTTCCCTCCCGGATCTCGATCTCTCCCATCAGTTCCGCTTCATAGACCCGCTCACCGAAGCGGGAAACCGCC